>CAYHOV010000024.1:0-14341 GCA_964358615.1 Candidatus Woesearchaeota archaeon
AAAAGTTATTGATTCTTATATTTTAGTTAGGTATATTATTTTTTTTAGGTTATAGAAACAAAACAAATAAAAACCCTCTGAATCTAATTTAATCATGGTAACTGGGGAGGCGATTAATCTTGCTAATACAAGTTTGCAAAATATTGCAGGCCAAATAAATATTTCTGCGCAGCAGCAAGCTTTTGAGCAAGCATGGGCTGTTATGGCTCCGTCTTTAATGCAAACTTTTGATCCGATTATAACAATTTTTCAGACAGTAGGAATTTTATTTATCATATATCTAGTTTTTGGAATTATTGGTTTTATATTTAAATGGAATGAAAGAAAGAGACTAAAGACCATAGAACAAAAGGTCAATGATATTGATAAAAAGTTAGACGAACTCACTAAGAAGAAAAGTAAAAAATAATAATTATCTTCCCTATAAATATTCTACTTTATTAAAGTTATATCGATGGTAGAAATATTGATCTGTTTGCCTTCAGGAGTCTTGAACTCTTCGCTGTTTATCTTAATATCTTTTACTTGAATATTTTGCTCTTTTAAGAATCTTTTTGTAGAAACTTCTGCAACATCGACTGCTTTTGAAATAAATTTTCCTCGAGCACTGATTATCACTGTTGGTGCATTTTTTGTTGTAAATTGCATAACTACGCCAGTAACATAATTCATAAATGGTTTTCCTCCAATGAAAATACTGTTGTCGTCGCTATTTTTCTTTTTTTCACTCATTTTCTTGTCCTTCTTGGATTAATTTATGAGTTCTTTTTTTGATTCTTCCAAGATAGCCTGCAATCATATTTCTTAATCTTTTACTCGGCATAGTACTGCCTAAAACTTTTTTGTTCCTATTAAAAGTAGGATCAAACAATTCCGGAGATTTCTCTAAAAGTTGTCGTGTTGTCCTCTTTACTAGGCTTGTTTTTATTCTTCCCATAATTATCACTTGGAAAGATGATTTAAAAAGATTGTTGTTTTAAAATGCATAGAGAAGTCCACGAAATATAGGCTTCTCTGATGATTAGTTTGAAACGTACTCTCTAAATTAGGAATTATTCAAACCCATATATAAAGAATTTTGCAAAATAGAGAATAAAATGTTCTCTAAACATTTAAATAGTCAAGGCCAAACGGGTCAAAAATTAAGTCCGCGACTATCGACGATGCACTATCTCTTTCCCTAAATGGCCTGGTTTTTTGGCGCTCGTTTTTTGGAGACAGAAATGTAACACTCTGGGCGTGGTTTTAACCAGCATTTTGGTATAACCATGTATAAGCCAGGGACATATGTCCTACCTCCAGATTTACTAAAAATTAAAGAAGTTCGTCGTTAATAAATTCATTAATTAGCTAAAAAACTCTTTCTATTTCAATTTTTGTATTAAAACTTAATAAATTATAATCTCCTCTATAAAATTAGACTATTTGCCTAGGACATATGTCCGCGGATTGCACACATTTTGGTATAACCAAAAACCTTAAAAACCAATTTTAATTGATATACTTAACTAAATTAAATTAATTTATTATGGCAAAACAAAAACCAGTAATGAATGTCGTTTTTGTAGGGCACGTAGACGCTGGAAAGTCTACCACAGTTGGAAGACTTTTCTACGATAGCGGTATGGTGTCTGAGCAAGAGATGGTAAAGCTTAAAGAAGAAGCTGCAAAATATGGAAAAGCTGGATTTGAATTCGCGTTCGTTATGGACAAATTCAAAGAGGAGCGAGAAAGAGGAGTTACTATTGACTTGTCATACAAGAAAATTTTAACTCAGAAATATGAAATAACAGTCATAGATGCTCCTGGGCACAAGGATTTTGTTAAAAACATGATCACTGGTGCTTCACAAGCCGATGCTGCTTTCTTAGTTGTTTCTGCGGTTACCGGAGTTGAGCCTCAAACAAAAGAACACTTATGGTTGTTAAGAACTATGGGTGTCAAAAATTTAGCTGTTTACATCAATAAAATGGATGCAGTTAATTATGAAGAGGCAAAATTCAACAAGGCCAAAGAGGATGTTTCTAACTTGTTAAAACAGGTTGGTTACAAACTTGAAGCAGTTCCTTTTTTGGCAGGTTCAAGCCAAATGGGAGACAATGTAGCTAAGAAATCTTCAAAAATGCCATGGTACAAGGGATCAACAGTTATAGAACAACTAGATATATTCCCTGCACCAGAGAAACCAACGAATCTACCGTTGAGAATGCCAATCCAGGATGTATATGAAATCACTGGTATTGGAACGGTTCCAGTTGGAAAAATAGAAACAGGTACTATGAAGGTAGGCCAAAAGATTGTCATCTTGCCAGGAAGAAGTGGAGTAGGAATTGCGGGAGAGGTTAGGAGCATTGAAGCTCACCATGAACAACTTCCAACAGCTGAAGCCGGGGATAACGTCGGAGTTAACCTCAGAGGAGTCAGCAAGAAGGATTTAGCTCGTGGAGATGTAATTTGTGATGCAGGTTCACCAGCAAAGATTGCTGACGAATTCACAGCACAGATTGCAGTAATCAACCACCCAACGGTTATTGCTAAGGGCTATACGCCGGTTTTCCATGTTCACACAGCACAGGTTCCATGCCAATTTATCGAGCTTGTTTCGAAGATTGATCCTAAGACAGGACAAGTAGCACAAGAACATCCAGAGTTTTTGAAAAATGGCGATGTTGCAATTGTCAAGCTCAAACCTATTGGAAATCTTGTATTAGAAACAGCTGACACAAATCCTTACATGGCGAGATTCGCAATCAGAGACGCTGGAGCTACAGTAGCTGCAGGTATCTGCAAATCTATTGTAGAAAAAAAGATCATCACTAAATAATTTTTTATTTTTGGATATTTTATTTTTTATATCCATCTTTCTTTTTAGAAGAATTTAGAATTAATTAAGATAGAAATATATTTTTATCATTTATTCTCTCATTCTCGGAAAATCGAATTGTGGAGAGTGGATTATATCATGTTCTGTGACCGATCTTGTTAGGTCGTCTGTTGAATTTCTGACATTCTCCTGAGGTCATTTGTTCTCGAAATAGTCGGGACAAGAAGAACAAACTTGTCGTGTTTGATCTGTCGGAGAAATACTTCCAGAACAGGCATAGTTGTCTTTTACTTCGATAAATCTTCCCAATAATCCTCGCAAACAATTATATTTTTTATGACTCATCGGTGTTCTAAAAAAAATGCATTTAAAAACCTTGTTGAAAATTTATGTTTGTCGTCGATAAAATATGCAATCAAATACCCCAATTCTTTTAAACTCTCGAGATTAAAAAAAATAATGACGGAAATAGATGTAAGAAAATTATTAGAAAATACCTATTCGACTTTAGTCAGAGAAAGAAAACCTCGAGATATGACTTTTCCAGAAGAAGTTCAAGTTGTAGCTTATGAAGATGATTTTGATAGAGATACACTCACAGGATATTTAGTTTACAGATCTGCAGGATTATTTCAGCTAAAAAATGGTTTATGGACAATAGCCCATGGTCGATCCAGAGGAAGATGTCTTACTGGAAAAGTTTACTCAAATATTCTCGCTCAAGAGATAGAAGATCCAGAAAAATTAGCACAAGAAATAAGAAGTAGCACTTATTTCAAGAATTCTCTAGTTCTCGCAAAATCCGACGGTGAATTGATATTTAACAAAGATCCCCGATTCAGAAAAACAATGTTAGAAAAACTAGTGCCTGAAGTAGATAGATTTACAGCAAGAAAAATGCAACAAGACAAAAAAGTCTTTTCAATCTCCGACGGCCAACCAGTCTGCGCAGCAGAACAGACTTATAGGCCTGAATTTGCAAAATTTCTCGCAGACTCGATCGTAGAAGTTTTAGAAAGTAAATCTTAAAAAATTAATAAAAAATTATCTTGCAGCATCTGCTTGCTTTTCTGTATCGTTCTTTTTTTGTATCGCTAAACTTTCTGACGAGTTCTGAGATGCTAGGATAATCTCTTTTGCAAATGCTTCTGTAATTGTAGCTTTTTTGTTGAATGCTTTGTCATAGGCTCCATGAACTAAAAATCGCAAAACCATATTAACTCGTTTTATCGGCGAGTAGTCTACGGATTGAGGATATCGGGCTCCACCATATTCAATTGCTGTAACTCCATCTCTTGGCGCAGAGTTAACAATTGCTTTCATCAGAACTTCAATTGGATTTTGATTTGTTTTTTCTTGAACTATTTTTAATGCATCAAATACTATTTTTGCGCATCGATTATATTTTCCAGTACTCCAAGAAGTTATAATCCTGTGTTTTTTCCCTCGAGAACCTGGAACTTGAAGAAGGCATATCAAACGCTCAACAACATGGACTTTTGTCTTTGCAAATTCTTTTCTTGCTCGGCCATGGCTTTTTAGCAAAAGTCTCGGCTCAATATTTATAACTCTTTTTAATCCCGGATCAGTAATCTCGACATTGGCGACGTCAAATATGCCAAATAATTTTAATTTTGATTTTTGTTCTGGAGCAGGAATATCTGCTTGAATTTGTTCTTGATCTTGTTCTTCCATTTTATCTTCTACCCTTTTCGATTAGGCCTTTCCATAATCGTCTTAGCGGCTGATCGTTTACTTTTATTACTTGGAATCTGACTCCGGATAGGTCTCCTTTTGTTCCGCCTTGTTTTCCACCTATTCTTTCTATTATGACCTCATCGTGTTCGTCGACGAATTTTTGCGCTAAATTTCCTGGAATAAACGCAGTGACTGGTTTTCCTGTTTTGATCAACTGGACTCTGCAGCATTTTCTCATCGCTGAATTTGGCTGCTTTGCTTCAATCTGTGTTTTTGACAGGACTATTCCTTTTGCCTGACTTGATCTTCCGAGAGGATCAAACTTCAAAGTAATTCCAAGTTTTTTCTTTTTATATACAAGATTGTTCATCTGGTATTTTTTTCTTTTGTTTTTTAATTTTCGTGCATTCATCAATCCCATTTGTAAGACACCTATATATTATATCATTAAAATCGAGGTTTTTAAATCTAACTTAAATTATTTTTGATGTATAAGCCAGGGACATATGTCCTACCTCCAGATTTACTAAAAATTAAAGAAGTTCGTCGTTAATAAATTCATTAATTAGCTAAAAAACTCTTTCTATTTCAATTTTTGTATTAAAACTTAATAAATTATAATCTCCTCTATAAAATTAGACTATTTGCCTAGGACATATGTCCGCGGATTGCACACTTAAATTATTTTTGACAGACCTTATTTTCGGAGCAGAAAGAATTAAATACAAACAATATTTTTAATTAATATGAAAAGAGAAGTAACTGACAAAACAATACTTGATAAGTTTTTGGAAGATTTTATTAGAATTGCAGATAAATATGTCAAATATATTGTTGTTTCCGGATTTGTATCAATTGCTCATGGTAGGTCTCGAGGCACTGAAGATATTGATATGATTTTTGAGAGGATCTCTAAAGAAAAATTTAAAGAGCTGCATTTTGCTCTTATCAAAGGAGGTTTTGAGTGTATTCAATCTGACAATCCGGAAATTATATATGATGACTACCTTAATTCCGGAACTGCTATTCGTTATACAAAAAAAGGAGAATTTTTGCCAGAAGCAGAAGTAAAATTTGCAAAAGACTCGCTTGATGAGTATCAGATTAAAACAAGGATGAAACTTCCTTTAACAGGCCTTGACGTTTATTTCTCATCGATTGAAATGAACATCGCCTTTAAGGAAGAATTATTAAAATCTGACAAGGATATGGAGGATGCAAAACATCTAAGATTAATTTACAGAGGAAAAATTAATGAACAAGAGATAGAAAAAATTAAAAAACAAATTAGAAAATTAAGATTTAATGAAGATTAACATGAGAGACAAAAGCCACGACGAGCAAATTGAAAGATGGGCAGATTATGTTAGAAACAATCCTGATTGGAAAAAAAAGCATAAAAAATTTATCGATGGGCAGATAATCATGGCAAATAGATTTTATAAAAAACTTGCTGAAACCGCAGAAGGAAAAGCAATAATTCAGGAATTAAGGGCTGCAAAAATAAGAAAGAATTCTGTTTAAAGATTATTCCATAATAAATCAACAATCGAAAGATATATATATCCATTAAAAATTTGAGAAATTTCCATGAAATTTCCATAACTAAATCAAAAAAGGAGGTAAAAAATGAAAACAAATTTAATTTTTGCAATAGTTTGCATTGTATCTTTATTTGCTCTATTGACCTTAATTATGACTCTGGGCGCGAATGGTCAACCAGCGTCGAATATTGTCCAACCAGCGTTGAATGCTAATTCTTGTAGTGCTGATGATACTTGCGAGGTTACAAAAATATTATTTAATTCGTTCTCTGTTTCTATTCCGGCAAATAGGATTCCTAAAATTCTTTCAATGGGAATTTTAAAATTAGAAGTGAAAGAGGCATATATGCAAAGTAAACTGGAGATTAATGCAACTAATGTTGTTGTTATTTCTAGCAATTTAACAGCAAAGTCTCTTGCAGGTTCTGGTAGTGCTTATGTTTGTGTGGATAGGAATGGACTTTTATTTAGAAAATTAACTCCTTGCAGATAATTTTAATTTTTTATTTTACCTTTTTCTTTTTTTTTGTAATTTAATTATTATCTTAAGAAATCCCAGAATCTTCAGCCAGAAATATTAAAAAATCTTAAAATTTTATACAATTCTTAATTTCTCTATGCCGAAAAACTTTTGTAAAATATCCTGTAATTCTTGTTCTCGACCACGATTTCTTCCGATCAGCGCTGCTTTGCTCTGTTTTCCGGCGGTAATCACTGCAGTATTTTCTATAACTTCAAATTTGTTGAATTGTATTGGGTCTACAATAGAAGAAATAAATCTTTGCAAATTTCTGCTATCTTCGAACATCTCAATCACTCTTATTTTTTTTCTTATTGTCTCTCCAATTCTTCGAACATTGGAACCTTGCGGCCCGACGGCTTGAGATATTAATCCTCTTGGAACTGCGAAAAATATTGTGTTATTATATTCAAAACAATTTGTTGTCTCTATTCTTGTGATTTTTCTGAAGAGGTTTATGTGCCTCATGGTTTGCATATCTATGGTCTGCATCATATTATTTGATTAGGATTACCTCATTTTCAAATTCTAGGCCTAGTTCTTTGCTTACTTCTGTCTTGGTCTTTAATGTTTCAAATTCCATCCCGTGGGATTCTAATTCTTTTAAAATCTCTGGACGAGTGTCCCGTGATATGAAAATTCGGCCTGATTTTTTGTTCTTTTTATCTTGGGTAAATTTTAGAATTCTTTTTAACCCGAAAATAACATTGCCGGTTTTTTGCGCTTCTTTTATATCTGTTATGCTCATTTTTTAGATTTTCTTGTAAGTGGGCCTGTTACTTTTACCAATAGTCCTGGTAATCCTGTTCCTACTGGAACTGGTTGATTTAGAATAATATTTTCAATGACCGAGGCCATTTTATCTTTTTTGCCTGTCTTTGTTGCATTTACAAAATGTTTAACCGGTGTTTCGAAACTTGCTCTTGCTAGAACCGAACTTTTTTCAGAAATAATACCCATTCTTGTAATTCCTTTAACTGTTCCTGAATAGGTCATTGCATCTGCCACCATCATCAAATGTCTTTTATCTATATCCAGACCTTGTGAGACTAAAACTTTTTGAATATTTGCGATGATATTTTCTCTCGCTGCTTCTATTCCTAAAACTTCCGAGACTTCGTGAATATCGTTGGATATTGTTCTGATCGTGTTAATTCCCTTAAATTCAAGTACTTCTTTAAGATTTGAACCTGCAGTCAAGATAACATATTCTGCTCCTCTTTTTACTACTAAAACTTGTTCGATACCTTTTATTCCTGAAAGAATACTCTCTTTTATCTTTTCTTTTATTTTGTAAATTTCCTTAAAATTTTTATCCTTAAGGTCTACTGTCAATGTTTTGTCTTTTGCTTTTGCTTTGAATCCTAGTTCATCGAGAACAGTTGCAACACTTTCTATTCCCATGTGGACTCTTTTCAATGCTTCTGCATCGATCTCAATTTTTAATCTTTTATCGCTGAAATCAACTTCTATTTCAGACATTATTTCTTTTAATTTTACTTCTTTTATTTTTTCTGCGATAATTCTTCCATCTTTGTCATTATTATGCTCATTGTCTAGATAAATTTCCATTGTTGGTGTTGATGGTTTTTTTCTTGCGTCGAGAATCTCGATTATTCTTGGCAGTCCTGTTGTAATCTGCATCTCAGCAACTCCGGCAGAGTGGAAAACGTTAAGTGCCATCTGTGTTGAAGGTTCTCCGAAAGATTGAGCAGTAATAATTCCAATGGCTTCACCAGGAGATATTTTTTGTTTTTTGTGCAAGCCTGATACGTCCATTCCGTCGATGCCGTAGACAAATTGAACAATATTTTCAGAGGCATCTCGCACTGTGCCATCGTACTCAATTATTAAATCTTGCAATGCATTGGCTAATCTTCTATACAGATAACCGGATTTTGGAGTTCTAAGCGCAGTATCCATAAGAGCGTCTCGACCAGTCATCGCTCCAAAAAAGAATTCTGCAGGTCTTAGTCCTTTGATAAATGAATTATAGATAAAACCTTTTGCTCTCGGAGATATATCATTTTTCTTAAAGCATGAAAGGGTTCTGTCTGTGTAGCCAAAATCAATTCTTCGGCCACGCAATGCCTGTTGGCCGACACAACATGCAATTTGAGTAATGTTAAGCATATTTCCACCCGCTCCTGAGCTAATCATATTATTAACTACCTTGTCTTTTGGGAATTCTTCTTTAACATATTTACCAATATTTGTTCTAACTTCATTCAGGATCTGAAGAATTTTAATTTCTCGTGTTTCTTCTAAGGTTTTTCCAGGTAGAACTTCAAGAGTTTTGTTGTAGTATGATTCTATTATTTCATTGGTTTTTCTTTCTGCCTCTTTAATCAGTTTTTCAGTTCCTTCTTTGATATTTGATGGAACATCGAGGTCATCGATGGAGATTGTGAATCCATTTCTTGATATGAATGTGGTCCCTAGAGAGAAAATATTTTTTATTGTTTTTAATGTTTCTTTGCTTCCGACTTCGCGGTCTAGCTCTTTTATCATTGATCCGCCTTCAACACCAAACGTATCTGCATCCATTGTCTTTATTTTTATGTTAGTATTCTTTGGAAGAGCTTTTTCAAAAATTTCCTTTCCTGAATTTTCTTTTTTTAATGTGAAATCATTTATTCCTGCTTCATGGAGTAATTGTGATGCATCTTCTTTGTTCAATTCTTTTTCACTAAGCATGTAATTTCCAGTTATAGCGTCGGTGATGCAGCCGATAAGGTTGGTATTATTTTTTGGAGAAAATATATTTGATTCTACGTTTAATAATACTGTTGCTTCGGCTCTGGCTTCTTCATTTTGCGGGCCATGGATATTCATTTCGTCTCCATCAAAGTCTGCGTTATATGGGAAACAAACTGCAGGGTGCATCCTGAATGTTCTGTATGGCAGAACTCGAACATAGTGAGCCATAAGACTTGCTCTGTGCAATGAAGGGTGTCTGTTGAACAGAACTATATCTCCATCTACTAAATGTCTTTCAACAATATAACCTGGAATTATTTCCACGGCCAGATCTTTTCTTAAGTCTGGCGTGTTTTTCTTTCTTTTTCCATCAGGCCTTATTATATAATTTGCTCCAGGGTATGATTCGGCCAATATTAGTTTTCTTAATCGTTCGATGTTCAGCGTAGTAACTTTTTCTGCTACAGTTAATACCTTTGCAATTTCAAAAGGAATTCCAACTTCATTTATTTTTAAATTCGGGTCTGGGCTGATAACTGTTCTTGCTGAGAAATTGACTCGCTTTCCTGCAAGATTTTTTCTGATTCGTCCTTCTTTTCCTTTTATTCTTTCCGTAATTGTTTTCAATGGTTGTCCGCTTCTGTGTCTTGCTGGTGGGACTCGAGCAATAGAGTTATCAAAAAATGTGGTTATGTGATATTGCAATAAATCCCATAGGTCTTCGATAATTACTTCTGGAGCTCCTGCGTTCAAGTTTTCCCATAGTCGTTGGTTTGCTCGAATAATATCTGATAATTTGTGAGTTAAATCATCTTCTGATCTTTCGCCTGTCTCGAGGGTAATTGAAGGACGCACTGTAACTGGTGGAACTAAAAGCAATGTCAGAACTCCCCATTCTGGTTTGCAGGTCTTTCCATTTATTCCTAAAACTTTTAGATCTGCTTCGGATATTTTTGTAAGTTTTTCACGAATTTCTGAAGGGAATATTCTTCTTTTTCCGATTTTAAATGAAAATGGTTTTTCTAGTTTTACTTTTTCTTGGGCAATTCCGCAGTATGGACATTTTTTTGCATCTTTTGCTTTTTTCAATCTTATTTTTGCTGGTTTTTTAATATCTTCTTCACTCAATAGAACTCTATTGCAGGCTTCACAAGTGCTTCTCAAACATGTTTCTATTATCTGTAAATATTTTATATGTAATGCAGGACGAGCTAATTCAATCATCCCGGGGTGGCCTAGACATTCTTTTAATCGGCCGCCACAGGTTCTACATCTTACTCCTGGATCAATAGCTCCAAGTCTTAGGTCCATCAATCCACCGTCGACAGGATAGCCATCAACATCGTACAATTCTGGCGTCACAATTTTCGCAACGGCCATTCTTTTGATTTCTTCCGGGCTAAATAAATTGAATCTTATTGATTTGATTTGTTTTTTTGTTATTTTGTTTGCCATTTAATTTATTCGTATTTATTCTTTAAATCGAATTTAGTTAAAATATGCATGCCTTGTAATTCTTCTAGGAGAAGCTTGAATGCATAGGACATCTCGACATATTCTATCTGAGTTGAGTTGCATAGACTGCATACGAGTTTGTTGTGGAGTTTATCTTCGACAACTATTGCGCCGCATTTTGTGCAGATTGGAATAACTACTTCGTCTGAGCTGTATCTTTCTTTTAATAGCAATGATGCTCCGTGGGCAACTAGAGCTTGCTGCTCCATTTCTCCTAAACGCAAGGCCCCACCACGAGAACGTCCTTCGATTGGCTGTCGTGTCAATAGTGCAATCTTTCCAGAAGCACGAGCATGCATCTTATTTGAAACCATATATTTTAATTTCAGGTAATACATATTTCCAATGTAAATTTTTACCGGCATTTTTTTGCCAGTGATTCCATTGTATAATACTTCTTTTCCGTCGTATCTGAATCCAAGTTTTTTCATTTGTGATTCTAGTGAATCTAGTTCTTCTCCTGAAAAAGCCGAAGCATCGACGATTCTTCCAGATAGTGAAGCAACTTTTCCGGCTAATAATTCTAATAAATATCCGACCGTCATACGAGAAGGAATACCGTGCGGGTTGAATATCAAGTCTGGTTTTACTCCTAGTGATGTGAATGGCATATCTTCTTCTTTTGCAATAAATCCTACGACTCCTTTTTGTCCATGAGGTGTTGAGAATTTATCTCCTAATTCTGGGATTCTTTCATCTCGCAATCTTGCTTGAATTAATCTATCTCCGTCGCCATTTTGCGTTATAAAAACCGCATCAACAATACCTTTTTCTTCTTGTCTTACGACGGTACTATTTTCTTTTTTTGTTTGAATAGAAATCTCTCGGGCTTCTGATAGGAATTTTGGAGGCGATAATTTTCCAATGATAACTTCATTTTCATTAAGGTTTGCTTCTGGGTAGACAATGCCATCATCTTCTAGATGCCTGTAGCTTTCTTCTATCCTATATCCTGAAACATCTTTTTCAGGAATGCAAATTTCATCCTTAAGACCGCCGGCATAATTTAATTCAACAGAATCATAGGGTCTGAAATATGTGCTTCGTCCGAATCCTCTGTCAACTGAAGCTTGATTTAGGACTACTGCATCTTCAATGTTGTAACCTTCATAGCACATAATTGCTACGACAATGTTTTGGCCAGAAGGATAAATGTTCAATGTATCATAGACAAAACTTCTAACAACTGATTTTTGAGGGTAGTGTAATATGGAAACATCTGTATCAAGTCTAATTGGGAAGTTTGCAGCATAAATACCCAGGGATTGTTTTTGTGTTTTGCTTCCTCTCATCAATCTAGCAGACTGGTCATGATTGCCATAGGGAACTAGGGAAGTAACAATTCCTAAACAGGCTATCTCGTCAATTTCTAAATGAGTATGTTCTGGAGTAACTTGGTCTCGAGTCAATGCTGTAAAACAATCTTCTTCTTCTGCAGCGTCGAGATATTCTATAATTCCATCTTTTATCAGATCAGACCATTTTAAACTTCCTTGTTTTATTAATTCAAGATGTTCTTCTTTTAATCTAGGAACGCCGTTATCAATGATTACTATCGGACGAATAACTCGGCCTATTTCTGTTGATAGGAATACTGCGTTAAGGAGTTTATTTGAACTTATGCTAATTTCATCTGGCAGTTCAACATGTCTTTTTTTCTCTTTAATATCTTTTAAAAATTGTGTTCCATTTGCGACTGTTCCAACAAATCTTCCATTGTAGAAAACATCTGTCTCATGTTCACCAGCCTCTTGTAGTTCTGTTATTTTTCTCATTCCGCTTTTATGGAGTATTTCAAGTATTTTTTCATCGCTCATTTCTGGTCTTGTTGAAATTTTAGCAAGCATTGACAGATTTTTTCTTAAACCTATTTCAGTTCCTTCTGGTGTTTCTATTGGGCAGAATCGGCCATAGTGTGTAGGGTGAACTGCTCGAGCTGCGAAATTTTCCTGTTCTCCTGGAAGTGTCGAAGCTACTCTCTGTAATTGTGATAGAATTGCGAGGTAATTTGTTTTATCCATATTTTGTGTAACTCCTGTTCTCTCTCCGATCCAACTTCCCGTAGCTATCGCGCTTTCAATCCTGTGTGAAAACAGCGTCGATTTTGCTATTGTTTTTATAGAATAGAATTTTTTTCTCTTTACTGTTTTTTGCAGTGAATGTTGGATTTCTCTGACTAAAATATTTAAATTAACTCTAAATAAATCTGCAAGCAAGTCGCCTGAAAGTCGAACTCGTTTATTTGAATAATGATCTTTATCTGTCAGCGAGTGTTCTGGATTTTCTTTTGCTATGAAATATTGTTTGATAAATTTGCAGAGACTCATTGCTTTTTCTATTCTTGATTCTTTTTTTAGGCCAACATGGGGTAAGAAATAGGAATCTATTCTTTGTTTTACTCTATTCAGGATTTCTTTTTTGGTTCCCTGCAAGGAAGTTTTTTCTGCAATATACATCATCGCGTCTTCAGGAGTTACTATATTTGTAAACTCGTAGAGATTTACTATGAATGTATCTGTGTTTTTCCCTACTAATTTTGAAACTTCTGCGTCAGAAATTATACCGAGAGCTTTTAACAAAACCATTGCAGGAATATCTCGGAATCGTGAGAATGAAACTTCTAATATTCCGTCTTTGTTTTCTTTTAGAGAAATTGGAATTTTATAGGCGCCTCGTTGGGAGAATAATCTTAATCTTACTTTGCCTTTTTGGTGTTCGATGAATGACTGATTTGAAGCAAGGTCTTCGGCCATGACGATAACTCTCTCGTTTCCGTTTACAATAAAATAACCGCCAGTGTCTTTGGGGTCGATATACATCTTTAACAAATCGCTGCCGGATAATCCATAGAGATTACATGCTTTGCTTTTTACTATCACTGGAATTCTTCCAAGCTCGACTTCTGCTGTTTCTATTTGGCCTTCGTATTTTATTGTAATTTCCATTTTTACTGGAGCAGAATATGTCAGGTTTCTCAATCGTGCTTCAGCAGGAGTTATTGGTTTTGTGCTTCCGTCGGATTCGACGATATTTGGTTTTTCTACTCTTATCTTGCCGAGTTTAATCTCAAAATCGTCTGTAGATGAATTTTCATTCAGGTCATTGATTATTTCCTGCATCTTTGTTTCGATAAAATGGTTAAAAGAAATAATGTTTGATTCTACAAGTGAATGATTTTTCAAAAATTCTTTTACTAAAATATGTTCTCGGTCTGCCATTATACAACTACTCTTAAATATTCCTCCACATTATCTTCGTTTTTTCTTTCGATTTTTATAACTTCTCCGATATTGCAATTTTCTGGTAAGGCTGGATCTTTTGAAGAAATTTTTGGCAGTTGCATCAAGGATATATTATACTTCTTTAGAAGTTTTTCTATTTCATCTTTTTTTAACTTTGAGTGTTTTGGCTGGAAAACGTGCATTTTACTAGAACATAATAACAACTTTAGATAAAAGAATAATCAAAAGTGGGTTTAAAAACCTTTCGTGGAAAAGATTATGTGTGCAATCCGCGGACATATGTCCTAGGCAAATAGTC
>CAYHOV010000025.1:0-12803 GCA_964358615.1 Candidatus Woesearchaeota archaeon
TCTAAAAAGAATCATAGTCATATCGCTCAAAGCTGATATGATAGGCCAGGGAGCTGCGGCGCTCTCTGGCCACCTATCATATATCCTTTAAAGCATATAATCCATCAACGAAATCTTTAAATATCATTGAGAGATGAGGAGAATATGAAAAAAATATCTAATTGGTCTCTTGTAGGATTATTCATCGGATTATCATTTGCAGTACTTAGTGCTATCCGATATTTTCTTTTATATCCAGACACAGACAAAGCCCTAGCCTATATAGTTCTCGGAATGTTGATTTGTGCAGTTTCCTGGTTATATAATCGACAGATGCGACAGAGTTATTCTATTCAAGCTGTCGAAGATTATCTCGATGATCAAAGATTTGAGAAAATGAAATAAATCTTAATTGATTTACTCTTGGCTTCCAGTGATTTTTCTTCAGAAACCTTAAAAAACTAAAAAAATTCGCATTACTATGCCTCACTTAATTACTTATACAATTAATCGTCTTCTAAACGAAGTAGCTCGAGAAAAAGGAATAAAAGCAAAAGATCTCGAATCTTACTTAGGTAGATTTTCATCTAGAGATTATATGCCTCTATTGAGACCATATATTCAATATCGTGGCTTTGCAAAACCCTATCATGTAGTCAATGTAAAAAAGGCCAAGAGAGTGATGTTAGAATATGCAGTTTCTCTCACCAATCACCAGCCAATAGTTGAAAAAAAAAGAGCTCTCCCAATCCAAAGACCACAAGAACCGCAAGAAACACCGACAGCCCCATCTGAAAACACAGATTACAGATCCAATATGCTCCGAACCGATGAGGAATTAAAAGCAAGTATAACTAAAACTTTTCTTCTCTGGAGAAATCTCTTCGGAGATCATGTCGAGGGCCTAAAGACTAAAAAAGGCCGCTTGAAAAAACCTAAAAAATTTATTCCTAAAAATATTAAATATGTAGCAGATAAGGATTTTTTTGATCCTCGGGAAGATGCAGATTCAGAACAACCAGAGATAACCTAGTTTATTTCTCCGATCCTATCTTCAGGCCTATGCATCTTCAATCCCAGAGCTTTGTAAATTTCTTCTTCTGTCTTGCCGGCGATTTTTTTATCTGCCTGGAATAGGCCATATTCATTTAATTTTAATCCTTTTCTTATGGCGATTTTTCTCAGCCAGATATTGTGCTGTTTGTCGCCTGTAAAATATAGAAGTCCTGCGCCGAATTCGTCGTCGGGAAAAACACGGATATCTATCTGGGTATTATCTTTGGAAATTATGGTAGCTTTTGAAGGGCCTTGGCCGATAACTCGAGAGACAAAAGACATCTTGACAAAAGCATTGGTTATTTTTTCTGGAGAATCTGATTTGATAACTATGTCAAGGTCTCGGATTTTTGATTTTTTTCGTCTCAAGGAACCAGCAGGGACTGCTTCTTGAACAGAGGGTAATTTTTTTAATTGGGAAATAATTGAATTGGAAAGTTTTTCTGCTTCTTTCAAACTCATTTTTTCTTTTTCACTTTTCAAGATCTCGATGCCTTGGAGAATATTCTCTTCGGTTTTTTCCTTGAACCCTTTTACTCCTCGGAGTTTGTGTTTTTTTACTGCTTGATCTAGTTGATCAATATTTTTAATTCCAAGTTCATGAAAAAATATCCAGGCTTTTTTTGCGCCGATTCCAGGAATTTTCATCATCTGATAGACACCAGCAGGAATTGTTTTTTTCAATCGCTCGTGCTCGTCGATCTTTTCTGTTTCAATATATTGGATGATTTTTTGCGCAAGTTTTTCTCCGATGCCGGGAAGTTCTTCTAATCCTTTGATGCCTTTTTTCAGATAAATATCTTGCACATCTTGTTTTAGACTTTCAAGAGTTTGAGCAGCGACGATGTAGGCCCCGGGCTTCCATTTGACTTTTTCTAGGGCAAGTATGTCGGCCATTTCATAGAATATTTCAGCTATTTTTTCATTGAGAGACATTTTTTCACTTCCGCTCTTTTTAATATTTTCACCTTTTTTCATGATTTTTCTAAGTTTCAGGAATATTTAAGTTTTTAGAAAGAGAGCGAGGCTATGTCTTTTTTAAATAAATATTTTGTATCCTTGCGATAACCTTTTTAGTATTATTTCTTAAATCATGTTCCCAAAATCTTAAAACTTTCCAACCTTGTTTTTTAAGATTATTATTAACTTCCTTTGATCTTTCAACATTACGATTTATTTTTTGTGTCCAATAAATGTTATTTGCTGTAGGTTTTCTGAAATGTTTTGGGCATTTATGCCAAAAACAACTGTCAATGAAAATGGCTATTTTCAATTTTTTTGATGCAAAATCAGGCTTTCCAAAAACTTTGGGCTGATATTCAAATTTTAATCCCCTTATTAACTTTTTAAAATTAAGTTCTAAAGCAGTATTCTTGCTTTTAATTTTGGACATTATTTGGCTTCTCTCTTTTTCGGAAAAAATATCAGACATCTTTTTGGCCTTCAAATAATAAACACGGATTTATTTTAAACTGCAACATCTTAGCAGATTCTCTTCCACTATCTCCGCCTTTTCTTTGCATTCCTACTTGCCCAATTTTTAAACTTCCTTGTTTAGTAATCCTTACTTCCCCTTGACCGAATAGATTCATAGCAGTGTTAATATCTCTTAAAGCCCATTCGTAACTATTTTCATTTTTCTTTAAAATTACAAGTATCCAATCTGCAGTAAATTTATCTCGTCCTTTTAAAATATCGGAGATAACAAGAATTTTATTTTTATTGAAGAATGTTACAATCTTGATTTGGTCTTTTTTTGACATTTCACCCAATAGCATTCTTCTTGAATCCTTCAAACCTTTCTTTTTTATGGGATTTTCTTTTCCAGTAAATAGTTTTAATATTTTCTCTATATCGAGAGGTATTTTCCACATTTCTACATATTTTTCTATTTCTCTTTTATCAATTTGATTAAAACCTTGAGGATTACTTACAAGTTTAATCGAAAGATTTTCACAATCAATAGCTTCTTTTAATTTGATTGTGACTTGAACTTGAACATCTGTTTTATAATTCCCTATTATCTTAACTGCTTTAACATATTCAATTTCTTCCAAGATATAACCCATAATTTTAAGCCATTCTTGAGCAAATTTATCTTGTTTCCAGTTGTTAAACTTATTAATAACATCTTCTTCATTTCTAAAACCGCCCTTTGCAATTTCTGAACCAAATAGTTTTTTATCGTTCATTTTAAACAGGGATTAATTTTGTCTGGATTGCATAATCATTCCTCCTTTCAAGATTAGGAGTTATAACTGTAGGTTGTTTTATTTTATTAAATGTTAGATTATTTTGTATTTTGGTAAATATTGCCTCGATAACTGGAATTGAAACACTATTCCCAAATTGTTTATATGCTTCAGATTTAGAAACTGGAATTTTAAACTCCTCTGGGAATCCTTGAACTCTTGCGCATTCTCTTGGAGAAAGTCTTCTTATCTTTCCATTAACTAGATAAGCTCCTGTTTTTCCTGCAACCCCTCCGCCATAAGCAGATAAAGTAATTGCATGACCATTTATGCTATAAATTCTTTCTCCTTGTCCCCCATTATTAATTTTACCTATTTGAATTGGTTTAAGAGCGGGAGTTTCGTCCCTGTTCCAAAATTTTACATCAGTTCTATTAATTACATACTCTCCCATATCTCGATTTTGTTCGAGTATATCTTTAACATAAACTTTTTTATAAATAGGTTTAGGAAAATTAAATTCAGTTATTCCCAAATCTTTTCTAAATGCTATAATATAAATTCTTTCTCTTGCTTGGGGCACGCCATAGTGACTTGCAACTAGAACTTTATAAAAAACATTATAACCTATATCTTCAATAGTTCTTAAAATAATTTTTAATGTATTTCCATGATAATGTTTTGTTAAATTTTTCACATTTTCTAAAAATAACACTTTTGGTTTGTGATATTCTGCGATTCTAGCAACGTCAAAAAATAGGGTTCCACGAGTATCATTAAATCCTCCTTGTTTCCCAGAAATACTAAATGCTTGACAAGGAAACCCTCCGCATAGAATATCATGTTCAGGAATATCTGCTTCATTGATTTTAGTAATGTCTCCTGCAGGCATTTCTCCAAAATTTCTTTCGTAAGTTATTTGTGCGTATTTATCCCATTCAGAAGAAAATACACATTCTGCCCCTTGTCTTTCTAAAGGGATTCTAAAACCACCTATGCCTGCAAACAAATCTATAAACCTCAATTTAGTAATCATCTTAATATAGGCAATTTGTTCAAATTCTTAAACCTTGTGATTCTTTTAATACAACTAGAAACTAATAACAAAAATAACTGCTGCCATCTCAAACTCGTCTTTTAAAAAAGAAGCAAAAAACTTTCTAGGCAATCACGACTCCTTCGCAAAAATATCTTATTTTTTCCCGTTTCCATTATTTTTCCATAAAAAACCCCTGACATGATCATGCGCCACTTGGCCGTCGATGATCCTTATTTTTCTTTTGGCATAGTTTGCGATGTAGGGATCGTGAGTTACAATAATTATTGTCTTGCCGAATTTTTGATGGAGGTCTGTAAAAATTTTCATGATGATGTGGCCTGTTTTTGAATCCAGATTTCCCGTCGGCTCGTCAGCTAAAATTATTTCAGGATCATTTGCAAGAGCTCTTGCAATCGCGACTCTCTGCATCTCTCCGCCAGAGATCTGCGTTGGTCTATGGTTTTTTCTGTGGCCCATTCCTACTTCGTCGAGAAGTTTATTTGCTCTTGAAAGTTTTTCTTCTTTGGATTTTCCCTGAAAGGCCATTGGAAAAGAAACATTCTCAAGAGCACTCATCGTAGGAATTAAATTAAAAGCCTGAAAAACAAATCCGATTTTTTTTCCGCGGATTGTTGCTAAATCAGATTCAGACATTTTTGAAATATCTTTTCCAGATAAAAATATATGGCCCTGGGTCGGCAAGTCTAAAGCACCTAATAAATGCATCAGCGTAGATTTTCCAGAGCCTGAGGGGCCTTGGATCGAAAGAAATTCGCCTTTGTGAATATCGATGTTTATATCTTTCAGGGCCTCAACTTTTACATGGTCCATTTTATAGGTCTTGGTTACATTGTGAAGATGTAAAACTAATTCTCTTTTTCCCATATTAGTAAGAAGAAAGAGCAATATATAAAATTTACCAATCTCAAACAAAACACTTTTAAACCTCAATGACTAATAAAAATAAATGAAAAGGAGTTTTAGGCTAGTATTCTGTATGAGTCTACTACTTGTAAGTTTTGTCTCTGCCTATGATGTATCTGTGACTTCGACATCTCAATATGCCACAAGTTTAGCAATAACCGCCATAAGATACGAACCCTATCCAGTTATACCTGGAGAAAAATTTGATCTCTGGGCCAAAGTCGAAGCCCGAGGGATCAGTCTAAAAAACATAACCTGCAATATAGAACCAAATTATCCATTTTCAATATATGAAGACTCGTCGACAAAATCCTATGGCCAACTGAACTCTGGCGATTCTGTTGTATTTAAATTTCGGTTAAAAGCAGATCAACAAGCTGTCGACGGAGATAATGAACTAGAGCTCAGATGTTCTTCATATCCCTACGCAGGATCATGGCAAGTGCAGAAGATAAATATCTCAATCCAGACTCGCTATCCTACTATGAATATAATAAATGTTAAAACAATTCCAGAAACAATTGCACCTGGCGAACAAGCAAAGATTTCTTTTAATCTGGAAAATCAGGCAGACTCTCCAATGAAAGATATAAGCATAAAACTTGAGTTAGCCAATGTGAACATCGCTCCCTTCGGTGAAGTTGCAGAAAAAAATTTAAAATTCCTGCAGCCTGGCGAAACTTCAGATATATCATTCACAATTAAGTCCATGCCTAATATCGAAGGAGGGATATACAAGATTCCATTTACTCTTTCCTATACAGATAATCTGGCAAATCAATACAACCAAACAGGATTTATCAGTTTAGAGATAAGCAGTCATCCAAAACTTCTTGCTTCGATTGATTCTACGTCGCTGTCGAAGTCCAACAAGATTGGAGAGATAAACTTAAAAATTGTTAATTCTGGATTGACAAATATTAAATTTGCAACTGTTTATCTGCAAACTTCTAAAGATTTTAAGCTCTTGTCTGCAGATAATATATATGTTGGAGACATTGACTCAGATGATTTTGGCACTGCAAATTTCAAGCTTTCTATGAAATCGAGCGAGACAATACTTTCTGTAAAAATGACCTACAGAGATTCGCTAAATCAAGAATATTCTGAATCGTTTAATCTCCCCTTATCTCTTCTTACAGATAAAGAACTTGGAAAATCGACGAGCATCTGGACTGTCTTGATCGGAATTATTTTTATATTAGTATTGGTCTTTATCTTTGTTCCAAGTTTTAGAGCGCGCGTTATGGGTTTAATAATAAATACTAAATCCATATAAAATGCTACAGGATTATCTTATCTACATATTAAGGAATTTCTCTCAAAGAAAAGTCAGAGGATGGCTGACTATTATCGGGATTTTTATAGGAATAGCGTCGGTGGTGGCGCTTATCTCCATAACAATGGGGATGCAGCAGTCTATCCAATCGCAATTTGAAAAACTTGGGACAAATAAATTGATTGTAATGCCTGGAAATGCAGGATTTCTCGGTTCAAGCTATGCTTCTAAAAATCTTAATGAGGATGATCTTGATGTAATAAGAAGAGTATCTGGTGTTGATGTTGCTGCAAGTATTATTTTTAAATCTGCTAAAGTAAAATTTAAAGACGAAGTGAAATATACCTTTGTTATAGCATTTCCAACCAGTGAGGTTCAAAAAGTTGTAAGAGATGTTGGAGGATTTGAAATAGAATTTGGAAGAAACTTCAAAGACGGAGATAAATACAAGGCCGCAATCGGATATTTAACTTCTCAATCTAAGAAAGATGGAAACATTTTTGATAAACCAATTAAGTTAGGAAACAAGATCTATATTGAAGATCAAGAATTTGAAGTTACTGGAATAATGAAAAAAATAGGCAATCCTCAGGACGATAATCAGATCTATATCCCTCTGGAAACAGCGAGAGAAATATTCAATGAACCTAAAGATAGTGGCTTTATTTATGTACAAACTAAGAAAGGAACAGACCTGGAATCTGTGGCTGAAGAAATTAAAAAAGAATTAAGAAAGTTTAAGGACGAAAAAAAAGGCGAAGAATCTTTTCAGGTCCAGACTGCTGAGCAGATTCTTTCACAGTTCAATACTATTCTTAAGATCTTAAGTATTGTTCTAATCACAATCTCGGCAATCTCGCTTATCGTCGGTGGAATTGGAATAATGAATTCAATGTATACTTCGGTTTTAGAGAGGACTCATGAGATTGGGATTATGAAAGCAGTCGGTGCCAGGAATTCACACATACTGACGATTTTCTTAATAGAATCAGGCCTCTACGGCCTAATCGGAGGCATTTTAGGAGTTTTGCTTGGAGTTGGGCTTGCGCTGACTGCCCAATATTTCGCAGCACAGGCCGGTGCTTCGATTTTTAAGGCCTCAATAACTCCGACGCTGATTATCGGCTCTTTATTATTTTCATTTGTGGTTGGATGTATATCTGGCCTCGCGCCAGCCCGGGCTGCGGCAAAGATGAAACCTGTGGATGCGTTGAGATATGAATAGGTTTTGTGCTAAGTTCTCGAAGAGATATACTGTAAAAGATATAGGATATGCACCACAATCGTGCGCATCCTATCTAGTAAACGCAAAAAAAATTGCCGAGATTCAATGCGTTTACTATGTGAATAGAACTTCGGCCTGGCTTCTTGTGCCCTATCTGCTTTGGGTTGGGTTTGCATCGTATTTGAATTATTTATCTATGTTTTAACTCAGCATCCCACACGCAGCTCCGATATCTTGCCCTCGGGATTTTCTGATAAAACATTTCCAACCTTTTTCAATGATTGTGTTTTTGAATTCCATCATCTTTTCTTTTGAACTCGCCTTAAAATTTTCAAGAGGATTAAACTCAATTAAGTTAAACAAAGTTCTCTTGGGCCATTTGAAACTCAATAATTTTTTCAGATCATTTTCAGAATCATTCACTCCATCGATCATCGCATATTCTACCATAATATATGTTTTTTTATTGTGTCTCGAACAATATTCTTGGCCAAATTTTACAATCTTAGAAACAGTTATACTTCCTGGAATTAGTTTCCTCCGTTTTCTATCAAAAGGCGAGTGCAGCGAAATAGCGACGCCAAAGGGCACATTTAATAATTTGTCCAACTTTCCACAACCGCTTGTCGATATAGTTATATGATTATATGCAAGAAAAAACTTTTCATGAAGTTCTTCAGCAGCTTTTAATACATTCTCCAGATTCAGCAAAGGTTCGCCCTGGCCCATGAAAACTACGGTAGTTGGTTTTTTTCCGATAATTTTTGAGGCAATATTCACCTGGTCGATGATCTCTTGATAGGACAGGTTTCTTTTGAATTTCTTTTTTCCTGTGTGGCAGAATTTGCAACCAATAGGACATCCGATCTGGCAGGAGACACAGACCGTGTTTTTATCTTCTATTGTAGGAATTATGACGGTGTTGTATCCTTCGGAAAATTCAATTCTTTTTGTTTTGTCTGTAGACTCGATGATCTTGTAATCCATAGGAAATTAAAGAAAGAAAACTTCAAAAACCTTTCCAACAAGCAAATAGAAAGTAATAAATATTGTAATTACATCTATAATATATACATGGAAAAACTAAATAAACCTCATCAGGAGTTTGTTGTAAGCAGAGTGATAAAGCAAGGAAACTCTCTTTGTATTCGAATTCCATTTCGAGTAACAAGATATCTTGGGATAAAAGAGAATTCTTTTGTAGGGGCAGACATTGTCAATTATGACAAGATAGAGCTTCCTAAAGAATTCGTCGACTGTTATCTGAAAGTTCCAGCTTTAGAGAAGTACCGCCGAGAACAAGTGAAAAACTTTTTGCTTCTCATGAATTTAGAGAAGATGACTGGAAAAAATACTGCAAAAGACAGCGAATACAGAAAGTTCAAGAACCTTGTCCTCAAAAACAAGAAAGAGATAAAAGTGTCTCTTTACAACACGCCCACATATAAAAAGTATAATAAAAAATAGATTCTCTAAAAAACTTTTTCTTTTTTTAAATTTTTGCAAACTTTTCCAAAACCTTTAAATACCAAAAAATTTTCAAAGTATTATAAATCAAAAGAGAAAAAATGAATATTGTTTTTATTGGCCCACAGGGTTCTGGAAAAGGAACGCAAGCAAAAATAATCGCAGATCAACTTTCATTGCCCCATATTTCTACAGGAGATCTTCTGCGAAATTTAGACGGAGAATTAAAAAAAGAAGCAGATTCTTATATGAATTCTGGAAAATTAGTTCCAGATGAATTTATAATCAAGATCTTGAATCAGCGGATAAAAAGACCAGACTGCAAAAAGGGCTTTATTCTCGACGGATTTCCAAGAAATATCAATCAAGCCAAGACACTAGATAAATCCATAAAGATTGGCAAAGCCATAGAAATATCTATCACAGACCAGGAAGCGATAAAGAGGATCCTCTCAAGGATAAGCTGTCAAAAATGTGGCATAGTATTCAATCTCTCTACAAATCCGCCGAAAAAAGAAAATATCTGCGATGTCTGCGGCAATCCTTTGATACGAAGAAAAGATGACACTCAGGAAGCTCTGGAAAAAAGGCTCGAGACTTATCACAAGGAAACAAAACCAATAATCGCTTATTACATGGCTACAAGAATAGACGGCGCACAGCCAATAGAAAAAGTAACAAAGGATATTTTAAAAGAACTAAAATAGAATTTTAAGGTCCATTGTTTTCTTGATACTGACAATTGAAGGATCTTTTCTTAACCTGATTCTCTTCAAGATCATTCAAAATCCTAAATAATTCTTCTTCAGACATTTCCGGAGAATTCAATCTCAGGTCCCTGCATCGATCATCACTAGTTCTGCTGCAGATCTGATCCACAAGTATTTCTGTATTTTGAGTAGAAGAAATAGTCTGAGAAGTCAATAGAACTCTTTTTGAGTCTGTTTTTTCCGACGGAAAATAAAATGAGTTAGCAATAAATATTATGATTAATGTAACTATGAGCTGCATTGTCATCAAAATAACCAGAGTTTTTCTATCATAAGCCATGTCTTTCTCAAGATATTATTATTTTTAAGGATTTATGTACTCGATTTATGGTATGGGCAAGGAGACCAGCGATCATGAATTTTATTGTCGTATTTACATCTGAGTGGATTTGCAGTTCTGCAGGCCGGAGCCTGAGCAAACTCAGCATAATTACAGGCAGGAATGCAATACTGTTGTTCGAATTTTACATTCTCTTCTAGTCTTGATTTTTTCTTTGGCATTTTATAAAATCTCATTATTGCTTGAATTTTTAAGTATTTATGTTTTAAAAATACTAGAATAATCCTAGATTTTTTCTTCGGGAAATTTCTTTTATACAGGCCTGCTTCTTGCTGTTAAAAAGATCCTCGATTTCTCCGACAGGATATTTTCCGATATCTGTGCCAAAAGATAATAATTCATCTGCGATATTGTCCAGTTCCTGTTGAAATTCTTCTATTTGTTTTAATGTAAATTTATAATGCTTCGCAAAGCCTAATTTTAAATAATGAAAACTGGTTTTTGACGGAATTATATTTTTCTTTTTATGGAGAAGAAAATTATAGAACAGAGCTTGGCGTTCAAAGTTTTTGTCGATGCTGACATTGTTGCTTGTTTTATAGTCGATGATGACTAATTGGCCGTCTTTTTCACAGGCCTGCAGATCAATGACGCCTTTTAATCCGATTTTAATTTTTTCACTTTCTTTGAAAGAGAAAGTGATTATTTCTTCGCAGATATGATCATTATGTTTATTCACTATCTGTATTCCTTTTAGCATCGCAGTCAAATAATCTATTTGATTTAATGTATTGCCTTTTATGTCTTTGTGGATATTAAGATTTTTCTTTTCCCATTGGTTTATCAGATGAAGACAAGCGCCGTCGCCATCTATCTCTTTTTTTGCATATTTTTCAAGACATTCGTGGACAATGTTTCCAGATAGGCCATAGCAGACAGGCACAGCAGTATCATCAGGGACTTTAGCAATATATTTAAGATAGAATAAAAGCGGGCTCTGATAATAAGTATTTATGCTCGACGGAGATAAGTTCAGAGATATTTTTTCCTCACTCTTTTTTTCAGGTTCCATAATTTTTTGAGAAGAATATATGGCTTATATATCCTAGCATTAACTGTTTTTGTTAGCCCTGGTTTAAATAGGCCAAATTATTGTTTATATTAGAATGGCATTTAAAAAATTAAATCTTATAGAACCGCTTTTGAGAGCTTTGGCTAGTGAGAAATACACTACTCCGACGCCGATACAAGAACAGACTATTCCTATTTTGCTCGAAGGGAAAGATGTGATGGGAATTGCACAGACCGGTACTGGTAAGACTGCTGCATTTGTATTGCCGATCCTTCAGAAACTGACTCTGGATAAAAAAGTTTCTAGGCCAGGACATCCGCTCGTATTGGTGTTAGCTCCGACGAGAGAACTTGCTGCTCAGATAGATAAAAGTTTTTCGACCTATGGCCAGTTTATTCATTTTAAGCAACTGGTTATTTTTGGAGGAGTGAGTCAATTTCCACAGGTAAAAGCATTAAGAGGAAATGTTGAAGTATTAGTGGCCACACCCGGAAGACTTCTTGATTTGATGAATCAAAGACAGGTGAGTCTCGATAATATCGAATTTTTTGTGCTTGATGAAGCAGATCGTATGCTTGATATGGGTTTTATACGTGATGTGCAGAAAATTGCATCCAAACTGCCACTAAAGCGCCAATCTCTTTTTTTCTCAGCTACAATGCCAAGACCTGTCGCAGAACTTGCAAGGACTTTCCTAAAAAATCCAGTCCGTATTGAAGTTACTCCGCAAGCTTCCACCCTTGAGATTATTGATCAGAATATATTCTTTGTAGATCAACAGGATAAGGACGAATTATTGCTCGATCTTTTAAGTCAAGAACATCTCAAACGCGTTTTAGTTTTTACAGGTATGAAACATCGGGCAAATAAAGTTGCACGGATATTAAATGTAAGCGGTATAAAAACCGAGGCAATTCACGGAAATAAATCTCAGAATCAACGGACAGAAGCTCTCCAGAGATTTAAATCTGGAATTTCAAAGGTGATGGTCGCGACAGATATTGCTGCTAGAGGAATTGATATTGAGAATATTTCCCATGTGATAAATTATGATATGCCCAATGAACCAGAGACCTATGTTCATCGTATTGGCCGTACTGCGAGGGCAGGAGCAGGCGGTACTGCTTATTCTTTTTGTTCAGGAGAAGAAAGAAATTTCCTCAGAGATATAGAACGATTGATAAAACAGGAAATAAAACATAGCGAGCATAAGTATCATTCAGAAAGGGCCAAGAATGCCGTAGGTGAAGCCGCAAGGCCTAAACCAAAGCAGCAAATGGGACGAGGAAGATTTGGGGCAAAAGGACATGGAGACAGAAATAGTCCTGGACGTGAGGGAAGAGGACATCGAGATAGGGCAGATTATGGACGTCGTGATGGGCAAGGATCAAGAGAAAGAGATAATGGGCGTAATGAAAGATATAGAGATAGGAATGATCGTGGAGAGCAAAGAAGGCCTTCAAGAAATTCATCTTTTAGAAGAAGATTTTAAAGTTTGGAGAATTTTCTTACATTAATTC
>CAYHOV010000026.1:0-12505 GCA_964358615.1 Candidatus Woesearchaeota archaeon
CTCCTCTATAAAATTAGACTATTTGCCTAGGACATATGTCCGCGGATTGCACATTGTTCTCTAGAATATATCTTTGTTTGAATTCCGCGTCGTTGGTAAATTCCCAAAAATTTGAGATAATTGGCCTAACAATTTAATTAGGCATTAATCAATCGTCGGGAGGCGCAAACAATTTGCTTTTGATAATATTTTTGAATAATAAAAGTCCAAAAGCAAATTGTGAGAAAAATTAGATAAAATTTTTCTAAAGATTTCCTAGGCCAACTTCTCAAATCAAGATTAAATCTCTTCATTTCCCAACCAAAACCTTTAAATACTAAAGTGAATAACATTATTCACTAAGTGAATAACAAAAATGAGACAAAAAACATTGCTTAAAATTATAGGACTGATGAGAAAAGATTTGGATAAAGGTTTGACCATCCTAGAGATATCCAATCAACTTAAGATCGGCTATCGTCCAGCATACAATCACATAAGCGAAATGGAAAAAGAAGGGATTATGCAAGTAGAAAAAATAGGAAGCGCCAAGCAGTGTTCCCTGAACCTTTCCAATCCTAAAACAAGACATCTTCTAGAATCATTAGATATAGCAAGAAAAGAAGAGTTATATAAAGAAAATAAAAAACTGAAGATGATAGACGATTTAATTTTAAAACTGACAGAAAAATTTATTTCTGAGATTCACTCTATTGTTTTATTCGGGAGCTATGCTAAAAGAACAGAAGCAAAACAATCAGATATCGATATTTTGTTTATAGTAAGTGATTTAAAAAATAAAAATTTAAGAGAAGCGATAGAAAGAGAGAGCGCAAGTTACCAATATTCGCATAATATAAAAATAAGTCCTCTGATTACTGATATTGAAGAATTCAAGAAGATGTTGCAATCAAAAGAATTAAATGTCGGCCAGGAAATAAAAGAATATGGGATATCTTTATATGGCCATGAATTATTTTGGAGGATTATAGGATGAAAGATCGAAGTGAAATACTAAAGAGAAAAATTGATAGATACCTAAAAAAAGAGCAGCTTTTCAAGAATGATGAGAACAAAAAACTTGAAAAGTCATTCCTGAAAAAATCAAGAAAGAATTTTTCCGTCGGTAATCTCCTATTCAAGATTTCAGAGCAAGAAGATATAAGAAAACTGCTTAACCTTGCCTCTGATTTTGAGATGTATGATTGGGTTATCATTGTTTCCTATTATGCAATGTATACCTCTGCTCTTTCTGCATTAGCAAAACTTGGCTTTAAATCAAAAAGCCATGCAGCGACAATAATTGTTCTAGAACATCATTATGTTAATGAAAATAAAAGTTTAGAGTCAAAAGACATCCATAAACTTGAAAAAGCTTATACAGTAAGTGAACAGCTGATAACAAAATTGATTCAAACTAAAACAAGAAGAGAAGCCGCCCAATATGATGCGACCCCTTCAATTACAAGAGAAATGGCCAAAACGTCTTTAGACGACGCTGATGAATTTATTACAAAAGTAGAAGAGATTTTGAGTTAATACTTAATTTTATTAAACCCAATAAGTCAAGATTAAATTACCCAACCGTCGACCCCAAAACAATATCAAAGCACAAATCTAAATTTAGGCAATTTCATTGTTGCAGAGATTATAGATATGTTTGAAAAATAGCTTAGCATTATCTAAACTTTTATTTGCAGGTTCTTTATTTGCCTGAGCTAATTTTTGATAAGTAAATTCTCCGCGGTTTTTCTTTTCGTCTTTAAATATGCCTAGAAGGGTTTCCGCTTTGATAAAAATTTCTTCATATATTCTAAGTAATTCTTTATCTACAATTCCTCGCTGAACTAACTTCTTGAATTGCTCATAGGTTTTCCTATGTTCATTAGGCATATTTGTTTTTATCCCCTTACTCAGCAAATATGCTTTAGCCGAATAAAAAATGCAATAATAAGCATGAGAAATTACTGAGCTAAAATAAGTATCAATTTTGGTTACATTAAAACTACTTTGAAGGGCAGGATTAATACTCAATTCCATAACAATCTCTGAGAGATTAATTTCATTCTGTGCTCTTTCTAAATAGTTTCTATAACTGGAATCCATTTTTCACACCTTTGTTTAATAATGAGTAAAATATGGAAGGATTGTAAATTGATAAATGTTTTGTTGCGATTTCTTTTCCAAGATTTGCATAATCTACTTTTAACATTTCTAAAAATTCTTCTTGAGATATTGCGTGGATATCGAGAGATATAATTGATTTTAGCTTTACTGAATTTAAAGCAAGTTGCACTTTCTTTTTTATCTCTTCATTTTCTACAAAAACAGCAATGTCTAGATCAGAATCTTTTTTTTGCTCTCCTGATGAATATGATCCAAAGACAATAACTGCAAAAAACGAAGTATACTTTTCAACTTCTATTTTAGTTTTTTCTATTGTTTCTCTGGCCAATCTCGGAAGTTTATTACTATTTATTAAAGTGAGATAGTTGAAGATAAGATCATTGTCTTTATTTATCATATACAATTTAGACCTGCCGATTACTTTTTCTTTTACAAGCTTTTCTTCTTTGAATTTCTTTAGAGCAATGCTTATTGCATTATTTGACTTTTCTCCTGAATTCTTTTTAATTTCTTTAATAGTATACTCTCTAAATACATTCTCCACTAATGGTTCAAAGATCTTTAATTGTTTTTTTGTCAGCATGTTTTATTTAACTCATTTTTAGGTATACAAACCAATTTATTGGTTTATATTAACCATATTATTGGTATTTATAAATCTTTTGCTTCACAAGTCGAGATCAAATTACCCAACCGTCGACCGACGACAGTTAGCCACTAAATTATAATAAAATGCAAATTAGATCTTCTCATTCTCTTTTATCTCCCTCTTCAAAACCCCCATAATCCTCTTCGGATGCTCCCTACACCAAAACTCCCGCTTCTCCGCAGCAAAATGCGCAGACTTTTTCCCTTTCTTCCTCGAAAAAACTCCCTGCCCGGTCGGATCATATTTCCAACCCTTCGCCATAAGTTTTCTCTCACAAAGTTCGTGAATCAAAACATAGGGAATCTCTTTTTTGTAAACATCGTCGTCAATCCACACCTCATTCTCAGGAATAAAATCATAGACCTTATCATGCCCGCCCTCGGTAAAATCCAGATAAAATAAACTTCTGACTAAATCTCCCCGCACCTGCCATATTTTCAAATTCTTCGTATACTTTCCAAACAAGATTTTCTTTCGCACTTCAGCCAAAACTTTTTCTCGAGATTTTATTTTTTTTAATCTCTTCACAATCCCTGATTTTCCCCTTTCTCTTTTCTCGATTTTATCCGCGATCTTCGCAGCGTCGGCAAAACTCTTGCCGTTTTTCAATTCTCGCTCAATCACAATGAAATTGTCAATAAAATACCGAGCCTCTTTTTTTTTACTCTCCTGATCAATCCAAAACTCATCTTTTGGAATAAATACCAAATGTCTGTGGCCTGCAAAGTTTGTAAAAGCTCTATCCAAATTTTTTCTTATCCAATAGCCGTCGACATACCAGACAGCATAGCCACCAAAATCTCCGATTTTCTTGATGTAAATCTTTTTCTTCCTCACCCTTTCCATCTAAAAACAAGGATAAATGAATTTAAATATATTTTTCTCAAGGGGTTTTATTAAAAATCGTCAAGTGAAAAATAATTGGCCCATAAACTTAATCAGTCGGGATTAAATTACTCAATAGTTGGGAGCTGCTAAGCGACCACTAAATTAAAGCGAAGCGCAAATTCTTTATTTTTCTTTTTCAATTACATATACCCTCGAATCTCCAGGTATATAGTAATAATCCTTTTTCTGATATTTTTTTATATATTCTAAAATCTTTTTTTTCTCTTCAAGAATCAACTCTCTAAATTCTTTTTTTATAGCAAATTTCAAATAGTAGTTTGTTGGTTTATTCTTCTCAGAAAGAGGATTTTTCTCCATTTCATTAAAAGCTCTTAGTTTAGTCCTTGAATTAATATCATAATGAGTTAGTTTTTTTGGAAACATCTTTGGAATATCCGCAAAATCTGGATGTGCTTCAAATGGTTTTTTAAGTAATTTTTGTCGGATAGCATAAAAACTTTTTCTATCATTCTTCCCTGTTGGGCAAATGATAATTAATTTTCCTTTTGGACTCAAAAACCTCAAAATCTCATCGAGTTTCTCTTTAAGGGGCTTTAAAAAATAAACAACATGAACAAGAGTGATTAAATCAAATTTATTCGTATACTTCTTTTTATTTTTTAAATAAAAATCTTCCCAATTAGATTTTATCAACCTTATACTTTTATTCTTTTTTGCTCTTTTTTTTAATATTTTGAACATTTTATCTCCGGGTTCTACAAGAACAGATTTCTTGAACTTTTTAGCTATATCAAAAGATATGTCTCCTGCTCCAGCACCAACGTCCAAATAATTTTCTTTTTTGGGAATTTTTTTAAGAATTTTTATTATTTTATTTTTTTGTATAACTTTTTCATTGCTGACTTTCGCAAGATAAGAAAATGCGTCTGTCTCAAAGTAATGTTTTCCCTCCTCTTCATTTCCCTTTTTTGTTTTAATCATATTCTATCAAAAAGTTTATATTTATTAAAACTTCTTACCCTTAAACATTTCTTTAGCCTTACGAGCAAATTCAATTATTTCTTTTTTATCATCAAGAGTTTTATCGGGTAAATCCGTTAATTTAAACCATCGATATTCGTCTGATTCATGTTCACCATTAAAATTAAGGATGATTTTTTCATTTTCATCAAGAACCGTCGTGTAAACAAAATGTATTGTATGGAAAATATCTGTTAAGAAAGGAGTTTCACTGACCTTTAAAAGTTTTATATTTTTAGGATTTAGATCTACACCTATCTCTTCTTTTGCTTCCCTTAAGCAAGTATTAATTAATTTTTCTCCCAAGTCTACTCTTCCGCCCACACTTCCCCAATCTTTTTTATTTCTTTTTCTCTTTTCTTCGTTTCTTTTTAAGAGGAGAACCTTAGAAAAATCTTTATTAAAAATATATATTAGTACACCCAAACCAAATTTTCTATCTTTTTGTTCTACCATATCTTCTCATAATAAAGTTCAGATATTTATTAAGTTATCGTAGAGTTTCAGCAAATCGTATAAAACCTCTCAAGTCAGGATTAAATTACTTAACCGTCGGGAGGCGCTAGCCGACCATAAAATAAAAGCGAAGCGCAAAAAGTCGTCGTGTACTAAAATTAGTCATGAGGACTGTCGCCGTCGTTTTTTATTAATTCCTTTATTTTGTCTATCAAACTTGAACCGAATTTTGAAGTTTGTGCAACATATAATTTTCTTTTATCTTCTGGTAAGGGGGTATCGCCAGTATAAATTGCTGGCCCATTATAACCAAGCTTTCTAAGCTCCTCCATAATTTCCCAACCGTTTGTACCGGACAACCACCCATCCGTACAAATTACTGCTAAATCTGAGATTTGGCGTTTACTTCTAAAATCTGCAATAAACTCCTTGCCATGATGAGCTACTATTTCATGATTAGGGAATTCTGATTCTAGTAAGTATTCAGCGTAATCTCTAATTCCTTGTATATCTTCCAGGTAAGCGATAATTTTTTTGTTCATTTTTTCCTCCAACCATATTACTTCATAGTAGTATAAGATTTCTATTTATATATATTTGCCGTCGCTTTTAGCCGACAATAGAAAAGTTTATATAATTAGGAAAATGGGATATAATATGTTACAAGAACTAATAAATTACGGATTATCAGATAAAGAAGCCAGTGTTTATTTGGTATGTCTAAAAACAGGCCAAGCGACTGCAAATCGGATTGCTGAATTGACAAAATTAGCTAGAAGCACGACCTATGATATTCTAGATAGACTAAAATCTCTAGGACTGATTACAACTTGCATAATAGATAATAAAACTCAATTTATTGCAAATAATCCAGATATACTTATTACTTCTTTACGAGAGAAAAAACAGGCAATAGAAACTATTTTGCCGTCGCTAAAAGATATCTTCAAAAAAGTTGGAGACAAACCCTACGCCGAAGTATTTCAGGGCAATATAGCTATAATTAAAATATTTGATGAGATATTAGATAATGCCAAAGAGATAAAAGTTATTGGAAGTCAGGGAAATGCACTAGAAAAAATAGGTTATCATCCTGAAAAATTCAGGATTAAAAGATTAGAAAATAAGATTAAAATAAAACAAATTTTAGAGATCTCAGAAGAATCTAAATTAATTAAGAATGATAAGTTCACCGAAGTAAAATTTTTAAAATCATTAAACGACTCTAAAGAGGGAATGTTTATTTTTGATGATTATGTTTATCATATAATTTTTCAATATGAAATTAGCGCAATTAGAATTAAGTCAAAAGATCATGCAAGAGCAATGGAAATAATCTTTGATGATTTATGGGAAAAAGCGACTAAATAATTCTCCTATACAAAAACCCCACAACCATTAAAAACCTAAAATCATATCTCAAATTATGCTCCAACGAAAACCCACAAAAACAATCTCAGGAGTGACTCCTCTAGCTGTGATGCTCCCTCCCCGACGCTGTAAGCACGGCGCCTGCCTCTACTGTCCAACATTAAACGCACCCCAAAGCTATACTCCTGAAAGCCCCGCAGTATTAAGAGCCAAAAACCTCAACTATGATCCTGGAAAACAAGTCTCCACAAGAATAAAGATGTTCCAGGCCATGAACCATCCCACAGATAAAATCGAGTTGATAATAATGGGCGGAACATTTCTCCAATTCCCAAAAAAATTCCAGTATAATTTTATAAAAAAATGCTACGATACATTGAATGAAAAATCCTCAAGTTCTTTGGAACAAGCAAAAAAAATAAATGAAACCTCGAGCCACAGATGCACAGCTCTCTGTATAGAAACTCGGCCCGACGTCTGCACTGAAAAAGAAATAAAAAACATGCTCGAATTCGGTTGCACTCGAGTCGAGTTAGGAGTTCAATTTCCCGACGACAAAATCTATAAATTAGTAAATCGGGGCCATTCAGTCCAAGACGTCATCCAAGCCACAGAACGCCTGAAAAAAGCTGGCTTCAAAGTTGGCTATCACCTCATGCCCGGAATTCCTGGCTCCAATCCAAAAAAAGATTTAGAAATGTTCAAAAAAATATTTTCCTCCCAAAATTTCAAACCCGACCAACTAAAAATATATCCCTGCCAAGTTCTCAAAGGAGCAGAGTTAGAAAAATTATATTTTCAGAGAAAGTACAAACCCTATACAAAAGAACAAGTCCTAGCTTTAATTACAAAAATGCTTCCCCTTGTTCCAGAATACTGCCGAGTTATGAGAATTATGCGCGAGATCCCTCCGACTTATTTAGTCTCCGGAGTTTTAGACATTGGCCTAAGAAAAGACCTCGAAGAATCCATCCGTCGGCAAAAACTGAAAATAAAAGAGATCCGTTTCAGAGAAATAGGATTTGCCCTGAGAGACAATCGGCCAATCGACAATAACATAAAAATAAAAAAACTCCAGTATCAAGCCTCCAATGGAAAAGAAATATTTTTGCAAGCAGTCAATAAAGAAAATATTTTATTTGGTTTACTTCGTCTTCGTTTAGAAAAAAATAAAAAAATTCCAGCCATGATTCGCGAGCTTCATGTCTACGGTCCGGCGTTGGAGATCGGCACTCAAGATAAAGAAAAATTCCAGCATAAGGGCCTAGGCAAGGAATTGATGAGCCAAGCAGAAAAACTCGCCTCAAGTAGCCATTTCCGCTCGATTAGAGTCATTTCTGGCGTCGGTGTCAGAGAATATTATAAAAAATTGGGCTATGAATTAGACAATGAAAATTATATGATAAAAAAATTATAATCTGCAAAAATTATCCAGAACATTTATTGAGAACTCGGTTCTTATGCACTTAAAGGTTCTACTTCATGACCATAATCTAAAACTTCTTTTCCAAAAGTCGCTTCCAAGATATCCATCAGTTCAGCAAGAGAATCATTCATAATTCCAGCTCGAACCCACTCGGTATCAGGATTTGAACTAATATGGATAACTGGTTCCCATTGTCTGAGAAAAGAAGGAAATTTTTGCTTTCTTCTAAGAATCTCGGCCCAACTGCCTCTAGCCGCATCGACAAATGCAAAACCAATCCCCCTGCGACCTTCTACATCACTTCTCCAAGTAGAATATTTATAGGCTGGTTCAACGCTTGCTAAATATTTCGCTATTCCCTCGGCAAAATCATCTACCGATTGTGTTCTTTTGATTTCCAAGTATCTTTCCATATTAATCTAATAAATAAACCCTTTATAAATCTTTCTATTATTTACTACTTCAGAGTTATATCTATATCTTATAACAAAACTTATTGAAAAAATCTAACAAATCATCAAAAAGTCATTTTATATTATTGATAGAAAATTATCCCAAACTTCATTCAGGTGAAGACACTGCCCAAACTCTCTCACAAAACCCATGTTTTATTGCTGCATATTTTTCTATTCCTATCTGGGAAAATGAAATAGCAAAAGGATCGATCGATGTTCTTATCGGACCAGAGGTGCTCATATAAAACTCAACATATTCATCTTTTCTTCCTAAAGTCATCACAACACACCACCTTTTTCCATCACGATCTAACTTTCTATCTTCTTCTACCAACCTAACTCTAGCCGTAGGACCATATTCTTTTATTGATCCAAATATGCTAAGCCCAACACGATAATTGCCAGGAGCAGAAAATCGATAAAAAGTATTTGCTTCAATACAATCCTCTCCAAATTGAGCCAAAGCAACAATCGGCGAATCACCCAAACAATACTGACATTTTCTACCTAAATCAGGAACACTAGCGCTCATTTTACTTCTTCTTTACTCTCATTTTTCTTACAACAATATTCTCACTTTCATCACTACTAGTTTCAGGAATAATTTCATCACTAAAAGAACCCTTTCTTCTGAATAAGACCGTAACAACAATACCAATAACAACAATCAAGACAATTATTCCGGCCATTACTTTTTTGTTTCCAACAGCTCCAGTAACTGCTCCAGTGATAGTATCGCTGATTTGTTCCACAATCGTCTGATTTTTTGGAGATTCTGCTACAGTTGCATTAATAATTACAGGTTCTTGTTTAGGTTCTTCTTTCTTTACCAAATTTTTCATATCAATCTTAACTCTGCCGCCTGTTAAAATTTCAACAAGTTTCAATGCAATCTCTTTTGTACCATCTCCATTAAGATCAATTTCTTTTTCCTCGCCAACATTCAATCGAATATCCTGTCTTTCTGATTGTATCGCAACAATAACATAATCCTTGCCAATTTCGCTTACTCTCAAAGTATGCGTTTCGCCACCAATACTCATTTGATAATTTGTATCTTGATTAAAAGTATTAGTTCCTTCCATAACATTATAAGAACTAACAGTGTTTCCTCCGCCTCCGCCACCACTAGGTGTTTCAGTAGTTGTTGTTACCGCAGCAGTATAAGCCGCAAAACTTGTAAAGTGATAAGTCCATATAATCAAATCACTTCCAGAATCACCATAACACTCTCTTGTCGTGGTAGTATTAATATTTGTAGGATTTGTAATACTATTACATACTGTAGAAATATCTGTTAATGTTGTTGATCCTCTTGCCCAAGCGGCTTTCTTTCCAGCCATTCCGCCAATAACAACTTTTACAGGTCTTGAAAAATTCAATTCAATACTTGAACCCATATCCAAAACAATATTTGTGCTTCCACTCGACGGAGCACTAAAACTGCTCGAATTTATCATTGGCATCAAAACTTTTCCATCCCAATCAGGACCACCCGAAATAGTAGTGCTCTCAGAGATTACTGCGCTATAATTTACTGTCCCGACCCTATTCAAAGTTAAATTAGCATTAGCAGAAGTAGTCGCATTACCGCTAGTAGTATTCAATATTAAAGCAAGATTCAGATTAACTTTGCTCGTCGATAAAACCGATGAATTGATATCTATCTCCTGTATCTGCGAATTAGCGCCAAGTAAAACTTCGGTCTGAGTTGAATTTAAGGTTGTTGAAGTCTGTGTAGAATTGATTAATTCCTGGCTCGAGTCAAGAGTCACGTTCAAGAAATAAATTTTTGAAGAAGCGCTGTAATTCTGTGTCGTCGCAAATACTAATGTGTAATTATAAAATCCTACAGCCAACGCTGCCTCTTCAGGATTCCCTACTTGTGTAGAATTTCTGCTTAATATTAAGCTTCCTTCTCCGCTAGTTTTTGTTCCGCTGGCATTTATGATTGTTCCAACATAAATACTTTTATTCGCAGCAATACCGTCAATCGACAGATTCAATCCAGGATCTGCCGTATTTACAGTAAATGTGTAAGTCGCACTCTGATTTGCATTACCTCGAGTGTCATTGGCCCAGAAAAAATAATTATAGCTTCCTGCTGCAAGAGCCTGAGTTAACGTAGCAGAAGCGACTCCGCCTGCTCCAAGAGTCATTGTATAATTTAGATTATTGAATGTTAATATTGTTTGTTGCGTTGACGAACCAGAATCAAACCAGGTTACATTGAATTGATATGAACTCAAACCCGTCGAGTAAGTTGCAGGACTAGTAGGATTTGTGATAACGCCAGAATAAGTAGGGGCCAAAGAATCAATAAAAAATATTACAGAAGTATAATTCGAATTTCCAGCAGAATCATTTACCCAAGCCTGCAGAGTATTTGAGCCCTGAGCAAAAGTTATCGGAGTTTCAGCAGTATAAGTATAATTTGTGCCATTCCAATTATACCAGACATTAACAGCTCCGATTGTCGAGATATTTAATAATCTAGTGGCATTCAATCCATAGGAAGTATTTGTCGGAGAGATTATCATAATTCCAGGATTGACCAATTTAATGACGACATTTCTTGTCTCAGAATAATTTATATTCCCAAGATTATCATAGGCAGTAGCATTAAAAGAATAATTTCCATCAATCAGATTAGTAAAATTAATATATAATGCAGTTGAAGTTGTAGTGGTCGAGTTCGTCAATACTCCAGAATTATAAAATCTCAGAGTCATATTTTTGAAATTGATATCGCTCGCAGTCAGATTGACTTGAATATTATTTCTTGCAAGATTTACTCCGTTATTTTCCGTCGGAGATGCAAAACTTATGGCAGGAACAGTTGAATCAATATAAAATATTGCGCTAGTAGAATTTACATTATTTACAGAATCATTTGCCCAGGCTTGCAAAGTATTTGAACCCTCATTGAACATCACTGCTCCTGTTCCAGTATAGGTAGTATTTGTGCCATTCCAATTATACCAAATATAAGTCGATCCGCTTGAAGACAGATTTAACAATTGATTTTTATTTGTGTAATTTATATTTTGTGGCGAGACAATATCCACCGTCGGAAAACCAGTATCTGTAAAGAATATAATCGAAGTCATATTGACATTTCCAGCAGAGTCATTTGCCCAAGCATAAAGCGTATTAGAACCCTCAGTGAATGTTACAAAAGTAGGTATCAAATAAGAGACATTTGCGCCATTCCAATTATACCAAAGCGCTGAAAATCCACTGCTCGATAAATTCACAAGCTGAGTTCTATTATTGAAACTCGAATTTTGTGGGGCAATAATACTAAGAGACGGAGCAGAAGTATCAAGCGTAACATTTCCAGTAAGACTGTTATTTAAATTTCCAAGAACATCATAAGCACTTGCATTAAAAGAATAAAATCCATCGCTCAACCCTACAAAAGTGATCAACAAATTCGTCAAAGTTGTCGTCGTAGAATTTGCCAATCCACTAGAATTATACAATTTTATAGTCATATTCGCAAAATTAGCATCGCCTGCGCTTAGATTTATAGTTATATTATTTTTGCTTACCGAAATTCCAGAGAATTCTGTTGGAACATTAAATCCAATTGTAGGAGCGATAGAATCAACAAAAAAAGTCACATTTGTCGAGTTTAAGTTTCCCACAGAATCATTTGCCCAGGCAAATAAGGTTGTTGAGCCCTGTGAAAATGTTTTCACACCGAGGACATATGTCTCATTTCCAGTTCCATTGAAGAACCACACATAAGCAGCTCCTGTCGTCGATATATTCAAAAACAAGGAAGCGTTGGTTGAATTTGAACTTATTGGCGAAACAATTCCTATAAAAGGTGCAAGAGTATCGATAGTTATGCTTCTTGTTCCCAAAGAAGATAGAGAATTATCCGAGCTACCGACGCATCCCACAGTCCAATTATATGTTCCATCTGCGCCAAAAGTATAAGAGAGATTATTTGTTCCAGAAACATTTATCTCACTGGAATTTGAGATAACATTTCCATCATTGACAGATAAACTGCAGCTTTTCAAAGAACTGATTCCAGTCATGTTATAATAAAATAGATTAGTCAATTGATTTGTAGAAAAACCATTGACTGGGCCGATTAATCCTATCGGATTTTCTAAAGTAAAATTTTTTGTCTTTATTGTTCGATAGTAGTCGAACAAT
>CAYHOV010000027.1:0-12385 GCA_964358615.1 Candidatus Woesearchaeota archaeon
TGTATTGTAAGGAGGGTAGTTTAGTGCGGAATTGCACTAATCACCAAAAATTATTGTCTAAACGTATCAATACCAACCACAAAAACCATCAAAAGAATCCAGACTAATAAGGTCTCAAGATAAAGCCTCGAGTTAATTCCAATAAATCCTACAATGAACAAGAACAACAGACAAAAGAAAATTATTGTTTCGGTTTTCATATTCTTAATTAAGAAATAATTATTATAAACCTATCGTTTCATATTTCTTCTTTCCCACTCTTGCATATATTCCTCAGGAAGATCTATCTGCGCATTTTGAACCGCTTCTTTTTTTCCAGATCTAAAAACAAAACCAAAGATAATCCCCATAGCAAGCCCAGAAAGATGCGCAATATTTCCTACTCCCGACGGAATAAAAACTCCGATCAAATCTCCAAAAGCCCACAATATCGACGCCAGAAACATTGGCATCGGCAGAGAAAAAGCCCAGACAGTCATCATCGGCCTTGCGACGACCAACGCACCCAGCACCCCAAAAATCGCTCCGCTCGCTCCCAGCGAACTCAGATAAAAATTTACAGAGATCAAGTTAGCCAAAATTCCCGAGACAAAAAACACCAATAAAAATCTCCTGCTTCCAATTATGCTCTCTAGAATAAAACCAAACAGCATCAAAGCAAAAATATTATATAATAGATGTCCAATGCCACCATGCAAAAAAATCGCACTCACAAATCTCCAAGGCCGAGAAAAACTCGAACCATCTAAAACAAATAAATCAGTAAAACCCCCGATAAAATACTGCAGAGCAAATACTAAAAGACAGATGGCCGACAGCCAGAATGCATAATATTTTTTTTCATTCATTGAACACATAAGAAATTGAAATTTATAAATTAGCACAAAACTATAAAAACTCCAAGCTATGAATAATAAAATGTCCGAAGAAGAATTATCAACTCAAGAACATCCACGAAAATTATCTTTTCTAGAAGAAGTTCAATCAAGATTACAGGAATTGCAGGTTAACGCAACAGTCGGTATGGTTGCAGGAGTTCTTGCTCAAGAAGTAGATCGACCATATCACGGAAATCCTGCCCTCTATGCAGTTTCAGCGATAATGGTCACAACAGCATTACTAACTCGGCCACTAGTAGAAAGATTAAGATTAGAAGACCCAACAAAAGCGATAAAAAATAATTTTTGGAATATTGGAGGAATCCTCGCAGGATTTTACCCCGCCTACGCTTTCTTCAGTTAAAGAAAATTTTTTATACTTCTAATCCCTAATAAAAAAATGAAAAAGAGTCCCATAATAATTGTCTCAGTTTCAGCGCTAATTCTAATTTTATTTTTAATCTATCAAAACTTTTTTATACCCGAACAACCTACAAATGAAATGAAAATAAAAAGTGTCTTCCAACCAAGCACAAGAATTCCAGATAAATACACTTGCAACGGCGAGAATATAAATCCTTCTCTTGAAATCTCAGAGATTCCAAACAATACAAAAACTCTTGCGATCATCGTCGACGATCCCGATGCTCCATCAAAAGTCTGGGTCCACTGGCTAATTTGGAATCTTCCTGCAAAAATCCCGCTGACAAAAATAAAAGAATCCGAGCTCGCAGGAATCGAAGGAATAAATGATTTCAAAGAGATCGGCTACATCGGCCCATGCCCTCCAAAAGACTCGGGAGATCATAGATATTTCTTCAAAGTCTATGCCCTCAATTCTCAGATAGAACTAAAACAAGGCGCGACAAAAGAACAACTGGAAAAGGCCATGAATGGCCACATCGTCGATAAAACAGAATTAATAGGATTATATTCTAGAGAATCATAAAAACCCTTTCGCAAGTAGTTGGGTTTTTGTGAGACAGAATAAAAAACAACCGAAAAGTTTAAATACTCCTTATGAGTAGCTACAATTATGGCAAGAGAACCCGAAATCACTCGCGAAGAAACAGCAATAAGTCTACTTGAGGGTTTAAAGAATGCAGGATTTCCCTCAGACAGGGTAAACAGAAATGTTGCTTTTTGTAGATCAATGCCGAGAGATGCTCTTTCAACATTATTCAGCGAAGTAACGACTGCAACCAAGATTGGAGAGGTAGAAGCTTGCCGTCTTCTTGTAGATTATGGTTTAGATCCTAAAACTGCTGCAATGGTCGCGCCAATGTATCCAGAACCACTAGCTTTCAGAACTGATTGTGACCAACTAAGAGAAGAATTTGAACAAGATCTCAAAGAAATCCGAAACCCATTAAAAAGATTTTATTTTTTAGCACGTCAACATTATCAAGAGGATGGCCTTTCAGTTCGAAGAAGAAGACTAACAGCACTAGGCAGATATATACATGAACTAACAAATAAACAAAGCAAAAACTAGACTTGTTCTTCCATTTTTATTAATTCTAAAAAAATAAAAAAATTTACTTCTTCGTAACCTTAACCTCTTTCATGACCTTCTTAGCTATCAAGAAAACCACAAAAGCGATTATTACAAAGTTTATGAATTCACCGACAAAAGCTCCCCACTTGATGACTATCGATCCCATCGTAAAGAACGCTTCTCTCCAAGCTCCATTCGCAATAAATGGAGTTATCAAGGGCATGATGACATTATCGACCAGGGACTTTATCAAAGTCAGCGCAGCCGAAGCCATTATGAATGCAATCGCTACTCCTAAAACTTTGTATTCTTTCAAAAAGTCCTTGAACTCAATTAAAAATTGAAACATTTTATTTTCACCTCCGATTATATTTTAATTTTCTGTGAAATTCAACATAAGTTCTTCTGTGCCATCGATTATACAGTGGTTCAAAAATATAGAATATAGATCCTACTACAATTCCTATCGATAAAATCGCATAGAACGCGCTAAATATCTTAGCCGCCGGCGTCACAATATCCTGCACAGGCCCCATGCCAGTCATGATCATCGCAGAATGATAGACTGCGTCAATCGGGCTCATTTTCTCGACGACAATAAAAAACCCGCTGCCCACCATCAAAAAAGTAAATATGATTATCAAACTGATCAAACCCCTTCTCAAAAAATGAAAGACAATATGTTCCTCTTTCACGATTTCATCCTCAATTTTCTCAACCTCACTCTCTCTTTTCATTTTTATATCAAGAAATTATTATTAATAAAGCTATCGAAGAAGATTAAAGCAATTTCAAAGCATTATCGTCTAAAGCGCCCCATGCTTCCAATTGATCATAACAATTCTGTCTTCCTGCAATCAAATATATCTCAGGCGGAAGCATATGTGTTGTTACTAGGTTAAGAAAAGTACCCTGACGATGCGGCTTCCAAAATGATTGAGGTTTTCCGTCGAGAGATTCTGACCAGGTTAACTGAAGCCTAAAAGGAGAAGAAAACTGCATTCTTGCTCCTTCCCTATTTATCTTTACAGGCCCTCGGACCCCATACAGATTAAAATAAGGATGTGACCGATGACCCCACAAAATCGGTTGATCTTCGCCTGCTGGGAAAAAAGGGACCAACATCTCTCTCGAAGCATAACTAACCTTCATTACTTTATCAGTTAAGGAAATTACTTTCCCCCGGCTTTTCATTTCTGGCATTTTATTATTTCATTCTCCTAAAATTTAGGAGCAAAAACCAATTTTAAACCTTACGTAAAAAATTTACCACTCAATACCTAAACAGAATACTCAAAGAATTTATCGTAAGGAATCACCCAACTACAAGTCTCTTTCACCGAAGCCTTTTCCATGATCTTCCTAAAAAGTCTTATGGAATTTCCCGACGCTGAAATCGCCACATTCACTTTATTTTTCTTCACAAAAGCAATCAAGAATTTTATAAAACTTTTCACTCGTTTTTCCACATCTGCAAAACTCTCTCCCCTCGGTGGCCTCTCGCCAAAACCACGATGCCATTTTTCAAATTGCTCTTTCCCATATTTTTTAATTATAGCAGAATGATAATGCCCATTTAATCGTCCATAATTTCTCTCAATCATCCGATCATCTTTGATAAGTTTCTTACATTCAGGATGAAATCTCAGAACTTCTTTCAACGTATCTTTCGATCTACTCAACCGAGTATATACAGCGACTTCAAATTTTTTATTTTTTAATTTCTTTGCAATAACCCGGGCCTGTTTCACTCCAAGTTGAGTTAACTTCGCATCCTTAAATCCAGTAAATCTATGATCCCGATTAAACGTCGTTTGGCCATGGCGAAAAACATATATCTTAAACCCCTTTTTCATTCTCTTGTTAAGAAAGCACAATATAAAAACATTTTTATACAACCTCTCCTTCATAAAATCATGCTCGGCTCAATTTCAATAATAGTCTTCGCAATAATAATATTGACAATACTCACGAAAGTTGACCACGGAGAGAAAAAAGTAAAACTGATATTTTTCGCGATAATATTTTTCTTGCTCTACATGTCTTTTCTAGGATTCAGTTCTAAAAACAAAATAGATATTAGTTCAACAAAATCAGCAGGAATAACAGCCCTGAACTATGTAAAATGGACAGGTAATACTGTTTCAAATCTTTGGACCTCACGAAGCGAAATAGGCAAAATCATCGACAACGCCGCGACTAACTCGAAGTAGAATCTAAATATTTTTTAGTTTCCAACCAACTCCGAATAAATTCTCCTATTTTTTTCTCTTTTATTGCATCAGTAGGAATATCCTCCAGATTCAAACCACCACTATCGTGGGCAAGTATCATTAATCCCAGATCACGCATCGAGAAAAGAACAGAATCTTCTGTAATACCCAATAATGCCAAATACCCAGAGTTATACAATCTTAAACATAATGGAAAAAGCCTAGTTTTATCCATCTCCAACAATTTTTTATAAGCCCCACACTGTATACAATCATGGCCATATCGTTTACTCTCTCTAACTTCAGGCCTTAAACAATGCTCTCTCCACTCTTTAATCGTCCGAATAAAACTTCTCTCAAATTCTCTATCATTATCAACCATACTAGAATAAAACTATTTACACTGACAATCATCACCGCAATCTTCATCGCAGTCGCACTCTTCTTTACATTCTTCTGAAAAAATATCTTTAATCAAATCAAAACCTTCATTACCATCAAAAACAAAGTTAACTTCGTTGCTCTCAACCTCTCCCTGTTCCCATTTTTCCAAAAGTTTTTCCTGTGCCTCTTCCTCATTCTTCGCTTCTATTTCTCCTTCCAGATATTCAATTCCATATGCCTTGACTTTAAATTTTGCCATGATTTTTTATAATTAATCAGTATTTAAATCTTTCAAGTTTTTTTGAAACATAAATTTCATCAAAATAATTGCCCATAAACTAAAACACATAAATCCTTAAAAATCCAAATTTTATGGATATTCACATCAAATAAATGATATGGATTAAAAAATGCCAGAACCAATAGAACCAGTCAAAGTTGAAGCATATCAATGCCCAGTTTGTGAGGAGATTGTCGTCGGAAACTACGAAAAAGCGAGAACTCATGCAAACTTGCCAGTTATATCCTTGCCATACGGTCTAGTTTTCTACTATCCTTGCCAGAGAGGTGAAATAATACATATTATTGATTCAAGAGGAACATTTAATAATGAGGGATTAGGAGATTTTTTTAGAAGAGATAAATCTCCTCATTCTAAATCCTATTCTGTAAAAAAATGGCCTCTCAGAATAACTGACATTAATTATGATGTCTGTCGCCGTTCCTGTGATATCAATTCTGAAGATTTTGTCAAAGAATTAATAGAAGGGGCAAAAAGAAAACAAGCAGGAATCCGATTATGTACTCCGGGAAGATTTGAAAGAATAGAAAAAATCCTTTCTCCAGAATTAATAGATGGAAGTGGTGAAATACTCGTAGATAAGCTTATCAGAACAACACCTGAACTCGAAGCTTTAGTAGCATCTGTCAAAAGATAAAATCACTTTTTCCCTCGGCCTAACAATTTAAGTTATCAACTAACAAATAATCGGCCGACGCCAGTCGGCAGATATATTAGAGCGAAGCGCAAATTGTAAGAAGATTAGATTCCAACAAAACATTTTTATACATTTGATAATTCATATATTCATGCTAGGATGGATATCGATTGTGATTATCGCAGGAATTTTTTTGTATATATTTGTCAGAGTCGACCACGGTGAGAAAAAAATAAAACTAGTGATTTTATTCATCATCTTCCTGCTCCTCTACATATCATTCATAGGATTCAAGTCCTCCAACAAAATAGACATAGATTCTACAACTGCGGTAGGAAACACTGCATTCAATTATGTAAAATGGGTAGGCCACACAGTATCAAATATCTGGAGTTCAAGAGACGATTTGGCAAATATCGTCGGTAATGCTGCTAAGACCCCAAGTTAATTCTAAAAATTACCTTAGTTTATTCAAATAAAATATACCTCCCGATTTGTTCAAAAACCATTTTAAAAACAAAGTTTTATAAACCAACTTTTTCTCTTAAAAATATGTTCTATTTAGCTGAAGTCGAAGACTATGTTCGTGTAGAACCAAAACTTTTTGGATTGGAAACAGCAGACGCTGTAAAACAACAGCTTATTGAGACTTACTCAAACTTCCAGGACAAAGAATTAGGGGTCGTCATTGACATTCTCGAAGTTATTAATGTAGAAGAAGGCATAATAATCCCTGGAGACGGAGCAGCCTATTACAAATCTCTGTTCAAAGTAGTAGTTTTCAAACCAGAGCTTCAAGAAGTGGTCTACGGAACAATCGAAGAGATAACAAATTTCGGAGCATTCATTGACATTGGAGTAGCTCGAGGGATGATCCACATAAGCCAGACAATGGACGACTATGTTTCATTCGCAAAAACAGGTTCACTGACAGGCCGAGATTCAAAAAGAAGCCTGAATAAGGGAGACAACTGCATCGCAAAAATCGTAGCAATTTCATATAAGGGAGAAGATGCAAAGATTGGCCTAACGATGCGACAACCAGGACTAGGCAAATTAGAATGGCTTAAGTCAGATAAAGATAGATTAAATAAAGATAAATCAGATAAATCAAAAAAACCAAAAGCAGAAAGTAAAAAGAAAGCCAAAAAAGGAGAATAATGTCAAAAGAAAAAGCTTGTTTAAATTGCAAGAAAATATATGAAGGAGAAAGATGCCCTAATTGTAATGAAACACCATCTACAACCACGTTCAAAGGTCGAGTTGGTATATTCAATGCAGAAAAATCAGAAATAGCAGAAAGAATGAAAATAAAACAAAAAGGCGAATATGCCATAAAAACAAAATAAAATGGAAATGAAAATACAAAAACAATTTAAAAATCTACTATTACTTAGAGAAGAATACTCATTAAAAATAGAATCGGATACAAACCCGACTTTTGCAAATGTAAAAGAAGCACTAAAAAAAGAAGGAGATCTAACAATAGTAAAAAATGTAAGGGGTGGATTTGGCAATAACAACTTCAACGCAGAAGTCATTGTCTATGATTCTCAAGAAGCAAAAGATAAAGTGGAAAAAATATCTAGAAAAGCTCGAAAAAAATTAAAAGAAGAAACAGCAAAAGCACAAGGAGGTGCCCCAGCTAAATAATTCTTCTAGCACTTTCTTAGTAAGGGAAAATGTTAGCAAGAACATATTGGGTGTCTTAGATTATGACTGTAAAATCAAAAATTAAAGGCAAGAGAAAGCACAAGAATTGGCCAACTAGTGCAAAATATAAAAAATACAAAATAGAAGGCAATAAGATTATTCGTGAAAAATGTTGCCCTAGATGCGGGCCAGGAATTTTTTTGATGAAAGCAGACAACAGAGTATATTGTGGTAAATGTCATTTTACAGAATTCTTAAAAAAATAATTTCAGATAATTTATTATTCGTCAGATATCTCTCTATGGCCTTTGCCAGGAGCTTTCATAGTAGGAAACATCGCCTTCTTCGTCGACAACTGCGATGAGCAATTTTTTCTTTGTGGAATGGGCAACGCGGTTTTTTGCAGAAAAATCCTGCCAGGTCATCTCTTGTTTTTCAGATACTGGAAATAAAATCCATCGGGCGTGATCTTCTCCGACAAATTTGCCTTTGTCATAGACACGGAACTCTGCGCCGAATTTTAGAGCGGTTTTGACAATATAGCCCCGAGATCTTAAATCTTTGAAAACTATATATCTTGTTATAAATTTTTTATCTATTTTCTCAAATTTTTGCATCAATACTTTTTCTGTAAGTTTTTTACCCTTAGAATCGACGATATCCATTTTTTTCTGTTCAATGAGGAACATTGCTTCTGGCAGAGAATAGACAATTTTTTCCCCGACCTTTTCTCCGAATCTTTGGGCAGAAAATAAATCAAGAGCTTGTTTGCTATTGCTGCTGATCTGTTCTCCGACAAGCATTGCTTTTACATTAGTCATATTTTGTTAAGTCATCGAAGGATTATAAATGTTTCTTGGGACGAGTAATAAAAAATCCAGATGCAGATTTATTAATTATTGATCCATGGATTTACATGGATATAAAAATAATGAGTCTTGAAGAGGCACTGGTCCACGTGCCCACTCAACCGACCTATGCAATAAGAATCAAATGGACTCGAATATATCGTGGAGGAAAAGATCCTGACGAAACTTTTGGAGAACTTCAACCCTCTCCACTTTATACAATCAGAACTTATTCTTTTGATGATGTCTGCTTTTCAGGAAGCCAGGATGAGGAAGGTTCTGGAGAGGATCGTTCTGGAATCACAAGAGAGATTGCTGACGAGATTGTCAGAGATTTTGCAATAGCGGGTTGTAGTAAAGAAGTTTTATTAGTACATTGTGTTGCAGGAGTTAGCAGGAGTCCGGCAGTGGCCATGGCTCTTAATGATATTTTTCATCTGGGCGTTAGGTCTAGAATGCTTGCAGAAAAATATCCTTCCTATAATAAGTTTGTCTATAGAATGTTTTTTCCTTAGATTTTTGTATATCTCAGCAGATTTGCATTTGTAACAACTGTTATTGAAGATAGGGCCATGGCGATCTCTGCAATGACAGGATGCAACAGTCCTGCAATGGCGACGGGCACAGCGACGATATTATATGCAAAAGCCCAGAATAAGTTTTGTTTTATTTTCCTAAAAGTAGCTTTTGATAGGAGAATTGCAGAGACAACCCCTTTTAGAGAGCCAGTTGCCAGGACTATGTCTCCGGATTCTATGGCGATATCTGTTCCTGTCCCTATAGCAATTCCGACATTTGCTTGTTTTAGCGCAGGTGCGTCATTAATCCCATCTCCTACGAATGCAACCATTTCTTTTTGCTGTAGTTCTTGGATTTTTTTTGATTTATCTTCGGGCAGAACATTTGCTATTATCTCTGAAATTCCGGCTTGTCTTGCGATTATCGAAGCTGTTTTTTCATTGTCGCCTGTGAGCATTATTGTCCTATATCCATTGGATTGTAATAGTGCGATTGCTTCAAGTGATTCGGGTTTTGGAGAATCTGATATGCCGATAATTCCAAGCGGCTTTTTATTTTCAGATACTACTACTGTCGTGTATCCTTTTGATTGAAACTCTTCTATCTTGTCTTGGATTTCTCTTATGGAAATTTTTTCTTTTTCCATCAAGTTAGGATTTCCGATAGTAATCTTGTTTTTCCCGATTTGGCCTTCTATGCCGAGGCCACGAAGAACTTTGAAGTTTTTTACATCTTTGTATTTTTTTAGTTTTGCATAATTTACAATTGATTTTGATAAGGGATGTTCGCTTAATTTTTCCAAAGAAGCGGCGATTTCAAATAAGTATGCCTGATTCACTAAAGAAAAAACTTCTTGAACAGTTGGCTTGCCTTGAGTGATCGTTCCGGTTTTATCGAAGACAATTGTGCGAATATTTTTCATTGTCTGAATTGCTTCACCCTTTCTAATCAAAATACCTTTTTTTGCGCCTATTCCAGAACCGACCATTATCGCTGTCGGAGTCGCTAATCCTAAAGCGCAGGGACAGGCGATGACAAGTACAGAGACTGCGGCTGATATGCTTCTGCTTAAATCAGATGTTATAAAAATCCAGCCAAAAAATGTAAGTACGGAAATTAGAAGAACTGCTGGAACAAAAATACTTGTTATCTTATCTGCGAGTTCTTGAATCGGGATTTTTTGAGATTGGGTCTCTTCGACAAGTTTTATTATGTGCGCCAAGAAAGTGTCTTTGCCAACTTTTGTGGCTTTGACATATAATATTCCGTCCTGGTTTATTGTCGCTCCAATCACATTATTTCCTTTTTTCTTTCCAACAGGCATCGGTTCGCCAGTCACCATTGACTCGTCGATAAATGATTGGCCGTCAATTATTATTCCATCTGTCGGTATTTTTTCGCTTGGCTTTATAATCATCACGTCTCCAATTTGTATTTCAGAAATTGGAACTCTTATCTCTTGTTTGCCTCTTATTATTGTCGCTTCTTTTGCACCTAATTCAATAAGCTTACGGATTTCCTGGGAAGCATAGCCTCGGGCTCTTGCTTCGATATATTTGCCAGTTATGAAAAAGGCCATGATCATCGCTGAGACTCCTGAATAATCTTGGATATTCACGAAAAGAGATAAAATCCCTGTTAAATAGGCGACGAGAACCCCGAGCATAATCAATGAGTCCATATTAAAATATAGATTTGTAAAACCTTTTGCGCCGGATTTTATTGTGTTAAGACCAAAGAAAAATATAACTGGAAAACCGAGAATCAGAAGAATAATCGTCATTGTTCTTTCTTGAAAAAATTGTACTCCAAAAAGGCGATCGGAGAGCATGAGTATTGCCATCGGTATCGCAAAGAGCCAGGCTCCTATCAGTTTTTTGAACCAGGATTGTATCTCTGTATCTTCTGGGGCTTTTTGATGTTCATGTTCGTGACTTTCATGTAGCTTTTCTGAAGTTTGGTCTGATTCTATATTTGTAATCCTGTAATCTCCGACTTTTTCTATGGCTTGTCTTATTTCTTCGTCGAAGAGAGAATGCTCTGAGCTGATGAAAGCTTTTTTTAAAAGTAGATTTATGGAAACTGATTGGACCCCATGTAATTTTTTAAGAGAACGCTCTAGGTTCTGGACGCAGGACGCGCAGTGCATGCCTTCGATTGAAATCGTTGTTTGTGTCATTTTTCACCCCTAGTAAATATTGCAAAACTTCCAATTCTTTTTTGAGTTATATTTTTAAGATTATGCTGCTTAAATAGTTTTTCTAGATCTCTTTTTGAGTTCATCTTGCTGTTTCCAGGTTCTATCATATGAAAAACATAATTAAAAATTTTTCCAAAATCAAGGTCAACTATTACAAGTTTGCCTTTTTTCTTTAGAGCATTAAACATATTTTGAATTGCTTTTTCTTGATTAGTGAAATGATGAAAAGACTCTGTAGAAAAAATGTAATCGAATTTTCTCCTATAATTGAGATTCTCTGCTTGTATAATCTTTAAATGAGTTCCTTTCCCAAGTTTTTTTTGGGCGATATTTAACATCTTCTCTGAAATATCAATCCCGTAAAGCTCAAATTTTCCTTTACTGTTTAAGATTTCTAGGAGGCCCCCGGTTCCGCACCCTACGTCGAGGATTTTTGAATTTTCTTTTGGATTTGTAAATTTAATTGCTTTTATTTGAATTTTATATAGCCAAATTCCAATAGTTGCATCATAAAAGTTGGCAATTGCATTGAAAAACCACTCATTCTTTTTTAAAATATCCATGCAAAGCAGAGTGAAAAAGTATTTAAAATTGTTTTTGTTTAAAGTAATGGAGGTGATTGAATGGCAAATAAATTAGATGCAAGAGGGGTGGCAATAGCTTTTACAGTAGTTACAGCGATAATCTATATTGCGTGTTTTTTAATTGTGCTCATTGCTGGTGATTCTTCTTTGAAGTTTTTCCAGTTATTTTTTCATGGGGTTGATATAACTTCGCTTAGCACAACTCCGGATGTTCCAGCAGGCTTGTTTGGATTGGTGATCTCTGCAATTGTAGCTTATGCTAGTGGATATGTTTTTGCATTAGTATATAATAAGTATAGCTAGCTGTATTTTTGTTTTTTTATTTTTTCTTCGACGCTGATTTGACTAGCCAGTAAATTGCAGCAATAATTAGCGCAATTAGCAGCAGCCATGTAATCCATGACAAGATTGACAATCCTGCCCCATATCCGCCATATATTCCGTACATCATCCCGCTACCCATCGGGCAGTTATACTGTTCTTGTGCTAAGACAAGAGCCATGCTAAATAGAGCCATTATAAACATTATGAAAATTAAGTTTTTATTCATTTTATTACCTCCTTTAAAATTTACTTTCTGTATCTTTTTAAATTTATATTCTTTAAATAGTTTTGCAAACTCTCTAAGCAAAGTTTTAAATTCAGGGTTTTCCATTTAAATACATGAATG
>CAYHOV010000028.1:0-11856 GCA_964358615.1 Candidatus Woesearchaeota archaeon
ATCATTTTATAAAATGTTAGATACTCTTGGCCAGGTTTTTGGTCTTATTCAGGACTTAAGAGATAAAGATATTGGAAAAGGTCCGTTTGATCGGCAATGCGAGAGAGCAGGAATAGATTATGCCGAAGGAGAAAGAATGAAGAGCGAAGCAAATGTAGTCATGGGCAAATATATTAGCTGGTTTCAGAATGCTTTAAGAAAAAAAGAAGATTATGTGGGCCAAATTTCAATGGATGCAAAAGAAAAAGCAGGAAAATTAGAAGCTAGCTTGACTCCTGAAGAAAAAGCGCGATATAGAGAATTACTTAATCATGCCTCGACATTTACAGATTATGCCTCTCGTGTAGCTAGTGGTGAAGAACCAAAGACCTTAGAATTTCCATAATCTAATACGACTTCGCAGCATAGGCCACTTCTTTTGCAGGCTTGCCGCAGAAAACACATTTGCCGTCGGCCTTTTCTTTTTTATCAGCACGAGTTCCCATGACTCGGGCTTGCAATTCTTTTTCTACGAATTCTGCGCATTTGGCGCCTGGCCCTTCCATGTCGCAATAGGAAAATCTTGCGATCTTTTTATTGTCTAGTGCTTTTTTTACATCGTCTTGTGTTTTGCAATCTTTTATCGAGCTTGAGAAATGCTCGTCGGCTTTTTTCTTCAATCGAGAGTCTAGTTCTGAGCCAAGTTTTTTTATTGTTTCTGTTAATTTAGAAATCTTACAGGAGACTCGTTCTTTTTTATCACGGATAAAAATTGAGACTTCCTGGTTTTTGAGTTCTTTTTCTCCAAGCTCGATTCTCAATGGAACGCCTTTCATTTCCCAGTGGAAATATTTTTCACCTGGCCTCTTGTCAGTTGAGTCTATTTTAGCGTCGATGTTTGCCTCAGACAACTCAGATAATATTTTTTCTGCTTCTTTTTTCACAAGACTCTCGTTTTCAGCTCTGTGGATTGGAATTATTATTACTTGGACTGGAGAGATTGCGTAAGGCAATATTAATCCAGTATTATCTCCGTGCATGGCAATCACCGACGCCATTATTCGCGAGATTGCTGGCCCATAGCAGGTCTGCCAGACAAAATTTTCTTTTTCATTTTGATCGAGGAATTTTATGTCGAAAGCTTTTGAAAAGTGTTGGCCTAGCAAATGTGTCGACGGCTGCTGCAGAACTTTTCCGTCAGGCATTATTGTATCGCTGCCGATGGTATATTCTGCGCCAGGAAATGTGTCCCACTTTGGTCTTTTCATGGGCAAGAATGGAATTCCGAAAACTTGGTGCATGACTGCTTCTGTCATTTTAATATCATCTTGGACTTGGGTTTCTGCTTGAGCTTTTGTCGCAAATGCGTCGTGGGCCTCGATCCAGTAAAATTCTCGGGATCTGATCAAAGGTCTTGTGGCTCGAGTCTCGAGACGATAGACACTTGCTCGTTGGTAAAGTTTGAATGGCAAATCTCTCCAGCTTCGAATCCAGAGATTATACATCTGATACATGGCTGTTTCAGAAGTTGGCCTCAAGGCTAATTTTTGTTCTCCAATATCCTGGAGCCAAAAAACTTGAGGAGTAAATCCTTCGACGTGGCCAGCTTCTTTTTTGAAATTTTCTTCTGGAATCACAATAGGAAAGAATGACGGTGAATGGCCTGTTCTCTGCAAAGCTTGTTCGTAAATTTTATACATTTTTTCCATCAACAGAGCACCCCATGGCCTAATTATGATAAAACCCTTGACACCATATCTTATGTCTGTGACCTCTGCTTTGTTCAGAATATCAGAATACCAGTCTGAGAAATTATTTTCTTTGTCGATGTTGAATGTTATTTTTTCAGAAGCTGTTGCTTGAGGTTTTGCTTCGATTTTTTTTTCTTCTTTCTTGATCTCTTTATTGGTCTCTTTTTTGGCCATGAATATTCATAGAATTGGGTGTTTAAAAAATATATGTTTTGGGAAAATAGTAGTGAATTTTTAGAGATAATATTAAAAAGAGATAAAATATGAATTTAGATGGCAGAAGCAGAACTATTAGAATATGTTAAAGGATTAGGAGATATTTATAGTGTAAGTGCTCCTTTTGACGCGCAACATTACGCTTTGCGAGACGTTGGAATAAAAACCCCAATTAGTGTAAGAGATGCTTCTTTTGCAAGATTGCATGGAAATGACCAAGGATATACAAGAACCTGCCATGGAGTTATTTGGGCTAAAGATTTGCCCACCATCGTCGCAAGAGTGTCGCCATTAGTAGATGATCCGAAAATGGCCGGACAAGCAGTTCAAGCACATCGAAGAAAAGAATATCTTGTTGTTGATACTGATAAATCGATTTATGCGCAATGGGAAACAATTGCAAAACAAGATAAAACAAAAAAACCGGAAGATCGACGAGCAATTGTTATTGCTAAAAGAGAATATTCTTTTGAAATTCATAAAAATTCAAATGTAGCAAGATTTTTTTGGGGAAATCAAAGAGAAGCTTATTTTAGAGAGCTTGTTACAAGAAATAACGTTCCTTGTTGGCAAATTCCTATTAAAGAGGTAGGAGCTCCTGATGGAACTATTATCAATTTTGTGGAATTTGCTGATTCGAGCGATCGTTCTGGTCTTAGTTTCGGAAGAAATAATCTCCACGACAACTATAGGACTCTCGGAGTACTTGAGAAAAGAGTTGCTTGAGGGAAAAATTTTAGGATATTAAATCGCTCTGCTAAAAATAATTTTATTAATTTATTATAATTTATTTCAAACTTAATTGAAAATATTAAAAAAAATTTATATACTAACTATGGCGAGTATATAGATGGAAAAAACAACAACACAGATAAATCCCGAAACTCTTGAGAGGCTGAATGATAAAGAAGTTGCAGATATTCAAAAAGCATTGGAAGATATAAAGAAGGGGAAAGCCTATTCTATCGAGGCTGTTGCTAAAGAATTTAGGGTTGCTTTGAGATAAAGGTTCTTGACATTTTTGAAAAGATTGCAGGGCAATAAATTCTGGAGACTCACAAAACCCTGTTTGTGTACTTGCACCCCAAGGGATGCAGTTTGTTCGTTGGGTTTTGGGATGACAGAAAAAAGCAGCATAACAAATCACAATCTGAGGATTGTGGATTTTTTCTGTACTGAGAATTGCAGATTATCGGGCAGTCGTCGACGTGATTGTCTCGGCGAATAAGATTATCGTTCTACGGATTGGCCATAGAAAAAATGTTTATGATTGATTCGGATTCTAAGTTATCTAGAAAAAAGTAGTGAAATTTTCAAGAAAGTGTTAAAAACAAAGATAATATCAAAAATTATGGAAACACTGGAAATTCTGGGAATTGTCGGTCCTGGAGTCCATAAAGAACTTATGGATAAACTCACTAAAGCAGGAGCGCCAAGACCAACAGCAAGACAAACACTTTTTGCATTATATTCTGCAATGTATGGTTTAGATAGAGAACTTAGTAAATCAATCTATAGCTGTCTTGCAGATTCTGGTTTTTTGACTTCTACGGAAAATATCCTAGGCGAAAGAAATTTTATTGTCCATGATGATGTTAAAGGAGAATCCCAAGACTTAACAAGATTATTCGTCCTGCATGATGTGAAAGAAGATCCAACAGTAAGAATTGTCCCCTACGGCCAACGGTTAGGTGCTAAGATTGAATCGCCCTTAGATCTAGCTAAACATCCCATAACTATCGCTCAAGTAGGAAATCTTCCTCGAGAGATGATTGAAAAATTAGTAGGCAAAGAAAGAGTAGATAAATCTTCACTAATTACCGATGATCCAAGATCTACATATCCGAACTCCCAAAGAACCTACACAGCTCTGCGCCTAAGAACCTTCGGAGGTAGTTGGGTTTTTTTAGATACCAGCTTTTCAAGATATAGAACTGGCTATGCTTTGAAATTAAAAGTTTCTGAATAATTCTAATTTTATTTTTAATTATCTTTCTTTATAGTGAAAGACATAAATTTTTTCTAGAACATTATGTCTTTCCCTAAATAGTCAAGGCGCAAACGATAAATTTTCAGCGTCCTTGACTAACTCAAGAAAATTTGAGGAAATTTATATAAAGTGAAAATTGATGGATTTTTTATGGAAACAAACCTGAGCAACGAGGGCCGAGAAAAAATATTCTCGCTCTTCACAAAAAACAAACAACTGAAATTCAGCGATATAGAAAAAGCGACTGGAATGAGATCAAATCATCTGAATTATTATCTAGAGACAATGATAAATCAAGGATTGATTGTCAAGGTCGGAGAGTTTTATGAATTGACAAAAGAAGCAGAATCAATAATTCCAGTCATGGCCCATCTGACTGGAAAAGAACAAGGTTCTCTTCCGATTGTTGTCGTCGCTATTCTCGATAAAAATAAAATATGTTTATTAAAAAGAGAGAAACGGCCCTACAAAGATTTCTGGGGATTGATCGGCGGAAAATTAAAACTGCATGAATCAATTGAAGAGTGCGCACTTCGTGAGACTCGAGAGGAAACAGGATTGGATTGTAAATTTGATCGAATGTGCTCGGTTTTGCATGAACGAATCCGCGAGGAAGAAGTAAAACATTCTTTTGTTATTTTTCTATGCAAAGTCTTTGCTAAAAATGATAAAATCGAAAAAAGTGAAGAAGGCGAGTTGGAATGGTTTGATCTAGATAAATTGCCAAAAAATATTATCCCTTCAGATAAGATGATGATCCAAGAATTGCTTGAATGTAATTTTTGTTTTAAAGAAATTTTAGTGAATGAAAAAGACGGAAAATTCACGAGGATGGACGTAAAATGACTGTCGGAGTCGGATACACGCCAGGAAATATGTCAGATCTTGTGAAACATGATATTCTAAAACAAGCAGTTGGAGCAAGAGGCGTCGACGCCTATGTAGAATTTCATTCTGGCCCAGGAATTCACCCAGAAGGATATGTTGGCTCGCCAGTTCAAGTGCTAAGAAGACTTCGGGCAAATTGGAATGATTGTCCTGTCTATCTTCATGAACGAAATCCTGAATTAAGGAAAAATCTCACATTAGCAATAGCAGATCCTCAATTTCATCCCGTGACCATAAGAGGAGATTGGAGAAACAGCGTCGACGAATATCAAGCCCAGGCAGAAGAAGGATGGTTTTTTCTCATCGATCCGACAAAGCCCCAAGACTATGAAAATGGTATTTTACATGCTCTTCCCTGGATACTAGAAAAAGGCTGCGGATTTCTAGCTTTTTATCCTGAAAAAATAGCAGGCAGACAAGGAAGACCGACTTTTGAAAAATTAATGGCCCTGATCGAATCTTCCGGCCGAAAAGTTAAGAAACATGAAAAAGTTCCAGTAGGATGGGGAAAATCAGAAAGAGTTGATCATATTTTAGTGGTGTGAATGATTGGAATTTGTTCTTGATGTTTAAAGATATTTAAATTTGATAAGCTTTTTGATTTTATGGAGAATTTTGAGAAAAATATTATTGAGTTAAAAAAGTTGGGTTTGCCGTCGGAGAAGTTTGCGGTTTTTGGCAGTGGGCCTATGGCAGTCCATAATATCCGAGATTCTAGGGATTTGGACGTTGTCATTTGGCCTGAACTTTGGGAGGAATTGAGTAAAAAATATTCTCCTTTGGATAAAAAGGAAATAAGACTTGGAAATATTTCTTTTTTCAAGAGTTGGAGGCCGTGGTTTGAGGATGTAACTCTGTTAATTGAGGATTGTGAGATTGTCGACGGGATTCGGTTTGTGAAGTTGAAATATGTTATGGAGTGGAAGAAGAAATTTGGCAGAGAAAAGGATTTAGAAGATGTGAAAATGATTGAAGAATACTTTTTGAGTGAGAAAAAAGATATGCTGCGGAAAACAATAATATTTATAAACTAAGTTCTGAAACTAAAAATATGGAAAAAAAGTGGGTATATGATTTTTCCGAGGGGAAATCTTCTATGAAGGATCTACTTGGAGGAAAGGGTGCGAATCTTGCAGAGATGACGACGATAGGATTGCCTGTTCCGCCTGGATTCACAGTAACTACTGAAGTTTGTGATTATTTTAACAATAACAGTAAAAAATATCCTGCAGAACTGCAGAAACAGATTGATAATGCTATAGTCAATCTTGAAAAAAAAGTTGGGATGAAGTTTGGAGATGTGAATAATCCGTTGCTGGTATCTGTGAGAAGTGGTGCAGCAGCCTCGATGCCTGGAATGATGGATACTATCCTTAATTTGGGATTGAATGATCAGACACTTGCTGGAATGATAAAAAATACTAATAATGAAAGGTTTTGCTGGGATTCTTATCGACGATTTATCCAGATGTTCGGCGACGTTGTCATGCAAGTAGAACATAGAAATTTTGAACATATTCTTGAGAAAAAGAAAGAGACAAGAGGGATAAGAGATGATACTCAACTTCTTGTTCAGGATCTTAAGGAAATTGTCGTCGAGTATAAGGCAATGATAAAACAAGAAAAGAAAGTAGATTTTCCAAGCAATGTGAAACAGCAACTTATGATGGCCATCTACGCTGTTTTTGGCTCGTGGAATTGCGAGAGAGCTATTATTTATAGAAGATTGAATGATATCAGAGGATTGTTGGGAACTGCGGTAAATGTTCAGGCCATGGTCTTTGGAAATATGGGCAATGATTCTGGAACTGGCGTGGCTTTTACTAGAAATCCGTCGACAGGAGAGAATAAATTTTACGGAGAGTATTTGATAAATGCCCAGGGCGAGGATGTTGTTGCAGGAATCAGGACTCCTGAACCAATCGCAAAACTTGAAAAAGATATGCCTCTGATCTACAAACAGCTTTTAGAGATTAGGCAAAAACTTGAAAAACATTACAAAGACATGCAAGATATTGAGTTCACTGTGCAGAAAGGCAAACTGTACATGTTACAAACCAGGAGCGGGAAAAGAACAGGCGCTGCTGCAGTTCGGACTGCTGTCGAGTTTGTCAAAGAAAAACTTATCGACGAAGAAGAAGCTATAATGCGTGTTGATCCGTTGCAATTGAATCAGTTGTTGCATAAAAGAATTGATCCCATGGCCTTGCAAAAAAATTATGCTATCGGAAAGGGATTGCCTGCATCACCTGGCGCTGCTGTCGGGAAAATTGTTTTTAATGCAGAGGACGCAATGGCCTGGGTTGAGCGAGGAGAAAAAGTTGTCCTAGTAAGACTTGAGACTAGCCCGGATGATATTGAAGGAATGCATGTTGCTCAGGGAATATTGACTGCCCGAGGAGGAATGACTTCGCATGCAGCTGTTGTCGCTCGAGGAATGGGAAAATGCTGCATTGCTGGTTGCTCTGAACTGCAGATCAATGAAAAAAGCAAGACGGTAAAAATAAAAGATGTTCTTCTCAAGGAAGGGGATTTTATCACACTCGACGGAACTAGTGGAAATTTTTACAAAAATGCGCTGCCTGTTGTCGAGCCAGAATTAATCGGAGATTTTGCGATATTGATGGACTGGGCAAAAAAAAGAAAAAGACTTGGCGTCATGGCCAATGCAGACACGCCAAAAGATGCTCAGATTGCCAAAGAATTCGGAGCACAGGGAATCGGGCTTTGCAGAACAGAACACATGTTTTTCGAGGGAGAAAGAATAACTGCTATGCGTGAGATGATCTTGTCAGACAGTGAAGCAGACCGAAGAAAAGCATTGAATAAACTTTTGCCATATCAGAGAAAAGATTTTGAAGAAATTTTTAAAGTAATGAATAATCTACCAGTAATCATCAGATTTTTAGATCCGCCATTGCATGAGTTCTTGCCAAAAGAAGAAAAAGAAATACAAGAGTTATCTAAAATCATCAAGATACCTGTTGAAAAAATAAAAAAGAGAATTGTAGAATTACATGAATTCAATCCTATGCTTGGATTTCGAGGCTGCAGACTTGGAGTTGTTTATCCTGAAATCAGTGAGATGCAGGCACGAGCTGTTTTCGAAGCTGCGATGAATGTAAAGAAACAGGGAATAAATCCTATTCCTGAAATTGAAATTCCGAATGTTATCCACACGAAAGAATTTATTTTTATCAAAGATATTGTAAAAAAAGTTGCAAAAGAAACAGGCGTGGAAGGCAAAGTAAAGTATAAAATCGGAACAATGATTGAATTTCCTCGAGCTGCTTTGACTGCTGACGAACTTGCGAAAGAAGCAGAGTTTATGAGTTTTGGAACAAATGACTTGACGCAGACGACTTTAGGATTTTCAAGAGATGATGCAGGAAGATTTATCGGATGTTATGTCGAGAAAAATATTTTTGAAAAAGATCCATTCCAGACAATCGACCAATTTGGCGTCGGTAAAATCATGAAAATTGCAGTCACAAAAGCAAGAAGTGTAAAGAAAGATATGGACATGGGAATCTGCGGCGAGCACGGTGGAGATCCTGCATCTGTAGAATTCTGCCATAGAATAGGATTGTCAAATGTTTCATGCAGTCCATTCAGAGTTCCGATAGCAATCCTTGCTGCTGCACAGGCTGCAATCAGGGGGAAAAGAACCGGCATTAAATCAAATGCTAATAAGAATATTGTGGTTAAAGAGGTTACTGTTAAAAATTTACAAACTCAGAATAATCCGAGAGTAGACTTAGTGAAAAAAGTCCATCCAGTGAATAGTAATTTTCAGAAAAAAATTGAAGTTAAACCTCTGGTTAAAAAAATTGATAATCCGCCAAATAATTTTGTAAAAAATAATGCGCAGATAAAAAATTCTGGCAATGACAAAATCATTGCAATGGAAAAAAATATTGAACAGAGTTTGGGAGATATGATTCAGCAAATATTGAGCAAAATCGCAAGGCCTGTCGGAATCGAGAATAAACCGACGCAGAATCAGAATCAACATAGGCCTCAATTGAACCTGAAACCAAGTAATCAGCCAATGAAAAAACCAATTCAGAACCAAAATCAGAATAAACAAAACAATCCTAATATGAATAGGCTCAATAATCAGAATAGACCTCAACAAAATAATCCAAAACAGAATAATCAAATTGTAAATAAACCGATGCAGAATCAAAATAAGCATAATAATCCTAGTATAAATCAGCCTCAGCAGAATACTCCTAAGCCAAATAATCAGAATAGGCCTCAGCAAAATAATCCAATTGTAAAAAAGCCGATGCAGAATCAGAATCCTCAGCAAAACATGAATAGGCCAAACAACCAAGTTGAAAAGAAGCCGATGCAGAATCCAAATAATACTCGACAAAATAATCAACCGCAAAGGCCACAGAACAATGTTGGGCCAAATGTAAATCATAATCCGGGGAAAAATGCAGAGGAAAAAAGAGGCGATAAAGAAATTGCCGAAGAATCGGAAATTTCTAATTGAAATTTTTGACTAAAATATTAAACCCAAAAATTCCAATAATTCTTCTGGAAAAAATATCAATAATTCTCTGAAAAAGTTTATCAGATAAATTTTTCTCGATTTAGGAAAGTTTTAAAGGTTAAGAATTCTCGATATTATTATGGACCTATAGTTTAACGGATAGAATAACCGGCTTCGGCGAACTAAGTCACGAGGCAATCATTGTTATCGCGAGTGGGTTTGTGAGAAACCGGTTGATCGAGGTTCGATTCCTCGTAGGTCCGTCAGATGGAATTGAACCGAGAAGAGGTTCGATTACTTCAACTCGCGAGAGTTGAATGTTCCAGAGATTTTAAATAAATCTCTAGGACCTCATAGGTCGGTTAGATACCTATAATTGAAATTAACAAAAAAGATGGTAGATAAAAAATTTTGGCAGAGTTCGTTCACATTAACTGGAACAATTGTAGGGGCAGGAATACTTGGATTGCCCTATGTTTTTTCTAAATCAGGATTTTTAATCGGACTTTTTTGGTTAATATTTATCGGATTGATTTTGATGTATATCAATCTATGTTTGGGCGAGGTAGCATTAAGAACAAAAACAAAACACCAGTTAACTGGCTATGCGTCTAAGTATCTTGGAAAATGGGGCGCAAGAATCATGCTTTTCTCAGTCATATTCGGTATTTATTCTGCGCTTATTGCATACATGACTGCAGAAGGACAGAGCCTCTCGATGCTATTCATTGGCCATGAAGGTTATGCATTATTGTTTGGAATTTGTTTTTGGATTGTCATGACTTTGTTTTTACAGGGTGGGCTTGAAGGATTGAAAAAAGTTGAGATGGTTGTAGTGAGTATTATAATTCTATTGATTATTGCTATGTTTCTTTATCTTGCGCCTAATATAAAAATTGAAAATATAAGTTATTATGATTTTGGAAATTTATTTTTTCCTTTTGGTGTGGTAATGTTTTCATTGCTAGGTTTTAGTTCAATTGCCGAGGTGAGAAGAGAACTGGAAGGCGCAGAAAAGAAAATGAAACAGGCAATTATCATCGGATGTTCTATACCTATTGTTTTGTACATATTGTTTACTATTGTTTTTGTGGGCATAATGGGGAAGACAATCAGCGAAGTTGCTACGCTGACTCTCGGAACTTGGCCAATTTTACTCGGTGTTTTTACAATGACTAGTGCTTTTTTTGTTTTGAGTTTTTCGCTAAGAGATAATTTTATACTTGATCTCAGATTCAAAAAATTGAAAACATTCTTTTTTGTTTCAATTGTTCCGTTAGTTCTTTACATAATCATACAATATCTGAACTTGTTCGACTTTGTAAAAATTCTTGGCATTGGGGGAGTTATTACTGGGGGCTTAACAGGGGTTATGGCCTTGCTGATGAATATCTCTGCAAAGAAAAATGGAAACAGAAAACCAGAATATTCTGTTGGAATAAATTGGCTTATTTTTTTAGTCTTGTCTCTGGTATTTGTTTTTGGAATTATTCTAGAATTATATTAATGTTTTCTGTGACGAAGATATTCTATGATGATCGGACTTATCGAAAGAAGTATAATTAGGTAAACAATAATATTGAGATTTTTTTGTACGAATGGTATTTGGCCGAAGAAATAGCCAGTGAATACAAAAAATCCGACCCAGATCACTGCTCCAGATATGTTAAATATTAAAAATCTTCTGTAATCCATTTTACCGACGCCTGCGACAAAGGGAGCAAATGTCCGGATTATTGGAACAAATCTAGCGATGAATACTGTTTTTCCGCCGTATTTTGCATAGAATTCTTTTGTCCTTTCTAAATATTCTGGCCTGAATAAAATATTTTTTGAAAAAATTTTAACTCCAAAATAATTTCCAATCCAGTAATTCACTGTGTCTCCAAGGATTGCTGCAAGCACAAGGAGGATAAAAAGAAATAATACATTAAAAAAACCTGCGGCTGCGAATGTTCCGGCCATAAAAATTAAAGAGTCTCCTGGCAAGAATGGCGTTATCACAAGGCCGGTTTCAGCGAAGATAATCAGAAAAAGTAAGAGATAAGTCAGGCTGCCATAGCTCTGAATAAATGAACCGAGATATTGGTCTACATGCAGGATAAAATCGATTGGGAAATAAAGGGCGTTCATTTTCTTTCTATATGGTGTGATTTAGAGTTTAAAAAATGTCTGTTAAAATATGCTGAAGTGATTAGATTTTTAAATTCGTTTTATCTCTGATATCTGTCTTGGATTTTGCATTTGCACCGAGATATACTAAATAGCTCCCGTAGTCCAGAGGCCAAAGATGTCGCCCTCTCAAGCAGAAAGTTTCGGTCGATGAGACTTACAACTTTAGTCCGCTTGGACAACTGCGACCTTGAGAAAGTTCAATGAATTTTCTCTAGTTTAACAGGGAACGGCGATGACCCGGGTTCGAATCCCGGCGGGAGCATAGCGGAAAATTTGATTTTCCAGAGATATACTAAAAAAACAAAGTTTATCTCTGGAGGATAAGAAAATCCGCTAGGTTCGGCGGGAGCATA
>CAYHOV010000029.1:0-11717 GCA_964358615.1 Candidatus Woesearchaeota archaeon
TTCCGGCGGCCCCTGCTCAGGCAAGACCACGACGATAAACCAACTTAAAAAAGATTTTCAGTATTTGACGAAGCAGCTCGAAATATTCTAGTAAAAAATGGAAAAACCGTAAAAGAGATTGACCGCGATACTTTTCAGCGCCAGATTTTCCAGCAGCAGGAAAAAGATTTTGACCAGGCCAAAGAAATTACATTCTACGACCGCGGTTTCGGCGATACCATTGCCTATTATCCTGTTGATAATCTAAAAATTCCCGAAGATTTATTCGCTAAAGCAAAAAAGAAAAAATACTATTTAATATTTTTCCTAGAGCCATTGGATTTTTATGAAAAAGATTCTGTCCGAGTGGAGGATAGAGAAGAGAGGGATAAGATTGTTGCTGCAATCCTATTGAGTTATAGGAAGCTCAATTATCAAGTAATCAAGATTCCAAAAGTCTTGGTAGATGAGAGGGTAGATTTTATAAAGAAGAATATTAAGGTAAGGTTATGATAATCAATAAAGAAGCAGCCTGGAAATTTTTAAGAGACATAGAGAAAGACGAAAAAATCGCGATAGTCTTTCACGACGATGCAGATGGGATGGCAAGCGGAATTTTTATAAATAATTTTGTAAGAAAAATTGGCGGCGATGTGGAAATTTTTCCTTTTAGCATAAGCAAGACTGAAATCACTCAGGAAGATCTGAGTGATTTTGACAAGATCGTCATCTTAGATCTATCTGAGAATATCGCAGGAAAAATCATTAATGCTTCTGGTGATAAAAAAGTTTTATACATTGACCATCATGTAAAAAAACAGGAATTTGACGAGGGTGTTTTAGAATTGATAGCTCCATCTGCAATCCCGGTTGCTAGGACTAGCTATGAATTTGTCAGCCATTTTGACAGTAATCTTGAGTGGCTGGCTGTTGCTGCTGTCATCTGCGATGCAGGAGATTTATCCAAAGAGAATGATGATTTTATCAATGATTTTTTAAAGAGGGAAAAAATAACTCTCGAGGATTATAAGAAAAAATATGCTTACAAATTGGGAGATTTTTTAATTTATTTTAAAGAAGATCTGAAAAAAGCTTTTGAGATTTTACTTGAAGTCAGATATCTTGGCGATTTCAGCGAGATTGAAAAATATGCGGGGCCTGTTGAAGAAGAAATTGAAAAAATTGCAAAAGACTTTGATAAAAATCATGAGGAAATCGGCTCAATAAAATTTTATCTCTTTGAATCAAAATTCGCGATAAAGTCTGCGCTGATAAACAAGATTAGTTTTGCAAATCCCGACTGGATTATTGTTTTTGCAAATCCTGATGAAGATATAATAAAATTAAGTGCCAGAAATCAGTCAAGAAAAATGAATATGATTGAGTTATTGCGCACAGGCATTGCTGGATTGAAAAATGCCGACGCCGGCGGACATATTCCTGCAGCAGGCGGAGCAATCCGAGTTCAAGATCTCGAACTGTTTAAAGAAAATTTAAGAAAATTTATTGAGAAAAAATAAATTTAGAATGTAGCTCTTCGTTTTCTTATAACTGTTCCGTCCGATTCTCGCGGTCTTTCCATTAGGATTGTATCTACTCTCTTCGCTAAATCTAATGCAGAATTGTCGTCTAACGGTTTACTTTCTAGAACTTCACAAACATCAAAGACAACTAAAGAATAGGGCATTTTATTTACAGTTATTCTCATACCGGGTTTTAGCGGAACTGCAAATCGTTCACCGATTGTTTCTGTTTTTTTATCTTTTGCTGTTAATTCAACCGGAGCCCAAGTAATATATTTTGGGCTGATTCCTTTCAGCTCAAATTTTTTAACACAAGGAACTCCAAATCTATCCAACTTTTGTGTCTTCGGTTCAGTATTTGGAAGAGTGATTTCAGGATAATAGAGTATAGTGCAACCAGTACGAGAGATATCTCTTAGATAATAAACATCGTTTTCTGCTCTTTGTATCTGGAATTGTCTTCGAGACATTTTTTGAAGATGACCTGCTAATTTAACCAGCTCTCTATCTTTTTGTATAAGGCCAAATGCGAACTTTCTATCTAATTCACTGGCAGTTTGTTCATCGAGATTTAATGTTTTTAATGCTCTTCTTAGGTTCTCTGCATTGTTTGGATTCGCAGAAACATACGACTTCACTTGCTCACTGCTTATATTTTGTGGACTGATAAAACAAAAAGGATCCGGGACATAAATAAGATTTTCTCTCGGTAAATCTTTTTTCTGAGATTCTGGGTCTATAAATGCTCCACAGAGAGCCTGTGCAGCTTGTCGGCCTTCATGAGGATCTTTTTCAAAATAAGAATATCTTCCAACGATGTTAACTGCATCAGGATCTAAAGGGATAACTGTCCCGACTAGGCCTGCAAGTTCTCTTGGAATTTTCTCTCGCGGATCTCCCATCAAGATATCCATAATATTCAAAGTTATCATAATCCTATAGGAACAAATCCATTTATAAACTTTTTGCTACTTTAAAATTACAACAAATAGAAAGATTTAAATACTACTATTTTTTAGATAAATTATCAAAGGCTCTGAGGTGATTGGGAGCTTTATGTCTCAAAACAAGGAAAGAAAAATCACACAAAAACACGCATTAGAAACATTTGCAGTTGTAAAACTCGCAATAATCTTCACATTATATTTATTTGTTGGAAATCTATCTCTGGTCTCTGCAGATGACAGCAGCAGTGCTACGGTTTTTTTTATAGTCGATGATGGCAAAGCTCCAAATATAACCATAAACAGTCCTGAAGCAATAACCTATCGTTATAATGACATACCTCTAAGAATCACCTCTGATGAAGGATTGGCTGCAGCATGGTTTATACTTGATGGCGGAGCTCGAGTAGATATGACAAAAGAAACCGATGTGGTTTTCTCGTATATGATGAATAATCTGAGAGATAAAAATTATACTCTGACTGTCTATGCGCAGGACGCTGTTGGAAATATTTCAAGCAAAACAATAAACTTTGTAGTGGATTGTGATGATGGAAGCGGTAAAAGCAGAATAGATCTATTAAAGCGAGATCAGGAAAAATTAAATAATTATTACAAATCAATGGTTGATGGACAGAAAAATGAAGTTGTAGGAATAGAAACAATCTATTTGAGAGCACATGATGGAGACTCAGCTGAGTCTGAAAAATATTATTTTATAAAATTTCTTGGAGAGAATGTTATTATATCTGGATTGATAGCTATGATTTTTTTAGCATCTTTATTGATCTTATTGGTTTGGGGCTTAAAGAGATAATTTATCAATTCTAAAAGTTTATCAGAAAAAACCGCGTTTTTTTATTCCTGAGTTTGTTATCTCGAACTCGAGTTCTAATTCTGGCAGTGATCGATGTTTTCTTAAAATTAACTTCCGACGAGAATGGCTGTTCTGAACTTCGATGATGCATTTGGACCAGTATTTCAGCAGATCTCCACCGACCATTGAAACTCTTTTTTCTTCTTTCTCGTTTGAATCCTGGACAAATTCAGAATATACCTGATTTGTTACAATAATTGGAATATTTTGTTTTCTTGATATTTCAGTTAAAGTGCGTAATTGTCGAGCAAGTTTGCGATTTACTTCTTGTATTTTTTCCCCGTCTTTTGATTTGATGGCGTCACCCAGCTCTAGGCGATAGAGCATTGCAATACTATCGATGATGATCAAAGAAATATTTCCTGATTTAACATACTTCAGAAGTTTTCCAAAATCTGCTTCTTGTTCTTCAAAACTAGTCGGCTTTAGCAGATGAATATTCTTAAGAAGACTATCTAATTCTTCTTCGCTATTTTCAAAAAGTTGTTTCATCCGATCTATGGAAAAACCTCCTTCAGTGTCCATGTAAATAATCTTGTTCTGTTTTTTTGCCTGACTTGCGGTTACAAGAATGCAGAGATTTGTTTTTCCAGAACCGCCAGGGCCATATATCGTCGTTATAATGTCTTTTTCATAGCCTCCAAAGAGAATCTTATTCAGATCATAGCTTCCGGTTGATATTTTTGTTTCGGCCATGGGCTTAGGAGATAAAAAACATTTTTAAGGATTTAGATAGTAATTGGAAAATCTAAAGAAGGCAAAAAATGATTATTTTGTTTTTTTGAAATCGTCAGCAACTTGGTCTAGTTCTTTTTGTATAACAGAAATAGCTTTTTGAACAAGTTTTTTTGGATTTGTGCCTTCGACGTGCAAAACTGGATTTTTTGAAGGGTGTTCACGTCTCCAAACAGCGAGGTCTGCGCCTTCTTTATTAAGATAGGCACGTAAAAGCTCGACTATTGTAAGATTGTCTATTTCTAAATCAATTGATTTCTTATCTTCATTAAGAACTTTGATTTCCATAATTATCTATCAAAAAGATGATTTAAAAGGTTTTTGCTCAGGCATTTTTCTTCTCAATCATGCTCGAACCTTCTTTTTTTATCCGGATAATATTATCTACAAAACTCTCTATCTTGGGCTCGTGGCTGACAAGGATTATCTGTTCTGAATTCAACTGAGAAAAAATATCTCTCATCTTCTCTAATTGTTCTTCTGAAAAGCCGTCGGTGGGCTCGTCTAAGATTATGATACCTTTTGTTTTTATTTTGGACAGCAAAGAATTCAGAACCTGGTTGAGAGCCAAACGATAGGCAAGAGCCACTGCGGTGCGTTCTCCACCAGATAGAAAATCATATTCTAACTCGTAGTCTTGTTGAGAGATTATCGGAGTAAAATCTTCGTCTAAACGAGCTGATAGAGATTCTGAAACAAGAATAGAGAACCATTCATTGAAAATTTTTGAGAACTCACTTCGAAGTCTAGCCATTACTCCTCGTTCTACTGAGGAAATCATAGAAAGGAATTTTTCCTCTAACCAGTCTTGAAGTGAACGAAGATAGGTTATTTCGCGGATTATTTTTTCCTTTTTAAGAATCTCGTTTTCTATTTCTTCTAAATGTTTTTTAAGTATCTCCAGCTCTTTATTTTTCTTTGCGAGATTTATTTCAATTGCATGATATTGAGCGTGGATATTATCAAACATCTTTTTGGCTTTTTCAAATAAGGATTCTGAATCTGAAAACTTAGACAACTTGAGTTTTATATCTGAAATCTGCAATTCCAAATCTTTTATCTCCTGAGTCGCATTATTCAGAGAAATTGAATCACTTTTTATCTTAATCTCTATAACTCTCTGATGCTGGAATTTTATTTTGTCTTCTTGTAATTTTTGCTTATCTTTTTCATAATTTCTAACAAGCTCTTTTTCTTTTTCTATATCCTTCATTATATCTCTTCTTTCGGGTATCTTTATCGCAAGTTCGCGGTTTACATCATCGATATCATACTGGCTTCTCTTAGTTATTTTTTCTTTGTGATCGGGACTAACGCTTTGAAAACAAGTCGGGCAGTTATCCAGAGATATAACTTTATCTTTTAACTGAAAAGCATTATCTTTTTTTGATTCAAGAACAGATATCTTAGAATTTAGGTCCATAGATCTTAAATTTAATTTGTCTAGCTCCATGTTATGTTGCCCGACTAAAGAAAGAATTTGTGAGAGATTTTCTTCAGAAAAATCAATACGCTCTTTGATCTGGTTTTGCATAGTAGAAATTTCTTTTTCGAGCCGGGTAAGAAGCTCTTGTTTACCGCGAAATTTTGCTTGCCTATCGGCGAACTCCAGATTTAATTTTTGTTTTTCTTGAATAATCTGCTGAAATTTTAAAAGCTGATCTTCGGCGTCCTTATGCTCTTGCTGTATTTTTAATAAATCCGTATTCAGGTTGTTAATCTCTTTTGAAAGTTTTATCTTTTCTTCATTCTCGTTAAGCTGTTTTTCTTTTAGATTGTTTATCTCAAGACTTTGAATCTCTTTTATCTTTATTGCCTCTTTTATTTTTTGCAAAAATATCTGTGAATTTTCAGTTATATGCTTGTAGCGATCTACTCCGAATATGTGACGCAATGTATCTAATCGAATTTCTGGACGTTCTTGAATTATGGATTTCATCTCTTCTTGAGGAGTATATACTGTGAAACTGTAAAGCAAATTTGATTTTTTTACAAACTCTTTTGGATATTCGAGCAAACCTATTATGCGATTCTTCATTTCAGAAGTAGAAAGTTCTTCTGTTATGCCGTCGATGGTTATCTTATTTGATTCTTGAGAGATGCTTTTTCCTCGCTTGAGAGTCCTTTCGATCATGATTTTTTTGTTATCGACTTCTATCTCGAGAGAAATCGAAGAATCGTCTGCACCGTGGCGCATTATTGAATTTCCTTTTTGACCGGGCTGTAGGCCAAAAAGAGCAAATTGTAATCCTAATAAAATAGATGTCTTGCCTGCACCAATATCTCCTGAAAGAAGAACAGAGCCATGGGGGAATTCTAACTCGAGATTTTCATAGCTTCGGATATTTCTCATTCTCAAATGTTTAAAAATCATAGTATTTGTTGCAATTCTAATATTTTTTTTAGATCATCAAGAAGACGATTCTCAAATATTATGGATTTTTCGTCTTCATTTTTTTCTATAGATAGTGATTCAATAATCAGAGGGATAAATCTGTTAAAATCGCTCTGAGTTTTTGAAGAAAATTCTTTTATCACTTCTTGTTCAATATTTCCAACATTTTCTACTTTAATATTTGTATCTCCCTCCTGAACTTGGAGAGCTGAAATATTTCTAAGAAAAGAATATACTTGTTTTTTTAAAATAAAGTCTTCGATTCTCTCAAAATCTATGTCTCCTGTCTTGCCATTGATAATCGTGCCTTTTAATTTTAAAAGAAATATTTTATCGCCTAACGCCAGTTTATCTATCTCGTTGATTATTTTTTGAGTTGCAGTATGCGCATCTTGAATTTCTATTTCTCCGTATATGACTTCTTTTAATTTTAGTTTTATATTTTTTGTCTTTATTTTTGTACCGCTGACCTCTACAATCTGGAAACTACCGCATTGAAGATCCACTAATTCTTGAAAATTGTTTGGGAATATTGGGCCAGGATAAACATAAAACGAAGCTTGTTCTTGGGTTTCGAAAACCTGATGAATGTGGCCGAAAGCATAGTAATTTGCTATTGGCAGTTTGTTTTTATCTATAGAGTCCATGGGAATATTTCCTACGACATCGGAAATAGTTGTGTGGAGCATAAGTATTGTAAATGGGTAAATCGAGTCAAAATATACTTTTTTTAGGTCTTCGATTTCCATACTGGATTTCTTGCCAGAATATCCAAATAGTGCAATCTCTTTGTAAATATGTGGTTTTAATTTTATTCTTCCGTCTGCTTGAAGCTCGAAGTTCTCGATGTTTTTGCAGAAACCGGCCTTTTCAAGCACATCAAGAAAGGTTTTTCCAGAAGCTGAAAAATCATGACTGCCTGCAATCAGAAATACAGGAATGTTTAAATCTTTAATTTTTTTAAATTCTGCAAAAGTTTCTTTTAATATTTCAATCGGCGGATAGGCAGAGTCAAATAAATCTCCTGAAATCAAAATAAAATCAACCTGTTCTTCGATAGATTTTAAAAGTGCAGTCTGAAAACTTTTAAAGTTTAGTTTTTGCAGCTCTGGCTGTCTCCAACTTCCAAGATGACAGTCTGCAAAATGAGCGAATTTCACCATGGTTTTTAGAACGAGGCATGATTTAAAACGATTTATGTGGTAAAGAAATTGCCTAAAAATTTAAGAAAATTCAAAAATAAAAAGCTCTTCGAAGAAAAGCTTTTTCCTAGCAACAATCTTGGGCTGAAATTTTTTTATTTTTTCAAGTGGAGTGAATGAAGATATGAGAAGAAAAATCTTTCCGCAAGGATTTAGATGATTGAAGGCTTGTTTTAGGAATTTTATAGAAATCTCGTCGCCATTCTTGCCTCCAGTAGTATCTGATTGTTTGTCAAATTTATGCTCTGGAAGATAGGGGGCGTTAAAAGTTATCAGATCAAATTTTTTATCTTTTATTTTTGAGAAAAGGTCAGATTGGATTGATTGAAATTTTTTTGAAACATGGGCCATGGATTGAGGATCAATGTCGACGGCGAGAATGTTATATTTTGGCAGGAATTTGAAGGCGGTTTCGGACAGGATTCCGGAACCGGTGCCCATGTCGAGATATTCTAGGTCTTTATTTTTTTGTTTTTTCAAATAGGATTGCAAAAATTCTGCAAAGAAAAATGAGTCTTCTTCTGGAGAATACATTAGTTTATACTAAAAATAAAAATTATAAATGTTTTGGTTGAAGAAGACTAAATAAGAGGCAAAGAAAACTTAAACATCTTGAGAATCGTATCCCAATATATTCCCAGGGCTGCTGCGATCCCGAGGATCAATAAAACTAAAATCAGAATAAGAATTCCTGAGAAATGGGTTTTCGGTGCAGGGACTTTTTGTGCGCCTGTGAGTAATTCTAAACTTTGATCAGGGCCAGGAACTTGAGGTTGAGGTGGAGCAGTCGGGGCCATGGGTGCAGATGAAGCAGACATTCCTACGCCAGACAGCTCGTTAACAGCTGCGTCGACCTCTTCGGCCTTATAACCGGCATTAAGAAAAGATTTTTTTGCTTTGTCTAGACTCGATCCATGTTCGAGAGCATTTTTTAGTCCGCCGGTTAATTCATTTACCATTATAGTTTTAAAACTCCTCCGTCCTCCATCAAATGGATCTGTTTTTTTGCATAGCCCATTTCTTCACAAAGTTCGGCCATTGGTCTTGTCTTGTCCAAACCCCCATGGGCCGGAATTATGTGCTGCGGAGATAAAAGATTGACCATATCTCTCAAGTCTTCACGACCTGCATGGCCTGAAACATGAACATCGCGAAATATTCGAGCATTGTGTTTTTTTAATCGTTCTTCCATTGTTGCAAAATTTTCCTTATTTATTTCGGTGGGAATAACGCTTGAAGAAAAAATAATATTGTCATCTTTCATAATTCTGAATGGCAACTGGCTTCGAGAAATTCTTTCGAGTATGGATCCGGGTTCACCTTGATGGCCAGTACAAACAACCAAGTATTTTTTTCTATTTCTATCGATGTTCCTTAAAGTTTTCTCGACTTGATTTCTATACTTTGCTATCCTTACCTGTTTTAAGAAAGGCGCAAGTCCTACTCGTTCTGCAGAAGTCACGTATTTATCCAAACTTCTTCCAAGAAAAACTACTTCCCTATTTAGTTTTTTTCCGAAATCTACAATACTTTTTAGACGAGCAATATGTGATGAAAATGTAGTTACAATCATTCCAGCATTATGATTTTGGGTAGTAAGCATAACTTCTTCGAGTAAGTGACGCGCAATTGTTTCAGAGGGAGTCTTACGATCTGAAGAAGAATATAGAGAATCGATTATCAGGGCATAGACTCCTTTTTTCCCGATTTCTTTTAATTTTTTGTAATTTGGCTTTAGGCCAACTACCGGATTGTCGTCGAGTTTGAAATCATTTGCATAGATGACATAACCTTTTTTTGTTTCTATTGCAATCATCGAAGTTTGTAGGGTTGAATGAGTTATATTGATGAATTCTGCACGATATTTTTTGTCTTTTCCTTGAATCTCAACTTCGGCATTGGGATGTATTGATTTTATTTTATTTCTAAGCTGAATATTATTATCTTGAATCAGTGAATTTAGAACTTGCATAGTAAAAGGTGTGCCATAAATTGGGGCATTGTATCGATCTGATAAAAAAGGTACTGCACCGACGTGGTCAAGATGTGCATGGCCTACAAATTGAGCTCGGACCTTATGAGAAATATGATCCAGAATGTGGTCGTGGGGAATTGCTTTTATGGCCTTTAATCTTGCTTCAGTATACTCTGCTTTTTCTCTTTCTTCTAGCTGAACAATTGCAGGCAGATAAAAACCTTCATCAAAAATAAAGGCATCATCGTCGAGCTCCAGAGTGGCCATATTTTTTCCTACTTCTGAAAATCCTCCAACTGCGTGTATGTTAATTGTCATTTTATTTTTCTCTTTTTCTCTTCTATTTAGAAGAGAGGGGGATTTATAAATTTTGGTGAGAACAGGAAAAGGTTTTTTAATGGGGGAAAAAGAATATAATAATGGATAAAAAGATGGTGATACTCCGTATCTTCCTGATAATAGCGGCAGGATTTATTATCGCTTTCTACTTTCGTAGTGGAGAAGTTTTTATAGAATGTAAAAATGATAAAGATTGTTCTAAGGTAGAGACAATGTGCTGCTATTGTAATATGGGCGGAACTCAAAAATGTGTGAATTCTACAGAAGCAGTAATATATTCTAAAAATAGAGAATCTTGCAGCGAGGATATTCGTTGTGCTGCTGTAGATAACTGCAATATAAATCAGTGTTCATGTGTGGGTGGAAAATGTTTGGCAAGTTAAAAACTATTTTTGTAACAATATTTATTGTACTTGCTTTTTTTAGTATTAGTTCTGTCATCTCAAAAAATCAGTATCATCTAGATGAAAGTATCCAAAAACAATTGGAAGATTCGGGTTCTGTGAATGTCATTGTAAAATTTAAGGATGCAGGTACTGGAAAAATTGCTGAATCGGGCGTTAGTCTAAAAAAAGTAGAAAGAAAATTCACGACAGGAAATTCTTTTTCTGCGCGACTAGATAAGGATGATATAGAAACTCTTGCAAGTCAAAAAAATGTTGAAATATTCCCGATAAATCAAAGACATTTACTTCTAAGCGAGTCTGCTCCGATAATAAATGCAACAACAGCGTGGCAAAAACAGAATGGTGGCATTAATCTTACCGGTACAGGGCAGACTGTTTGTATTTTAGATACTGGCGTAAACGCGAGTCATGTGGATCTGCAGGGAAAAATACTTGCACAGTATTGTTATTGCGGTGCTGAATTTCCTCGGAGAAATGTGAGTTGTTGTCCGTCAGGAGTTAGCCAAGAAGCAAATGCAAATGATGAAAATGGACATGGAACTCATGTTGCAGGGATCATAGTTTCAAATAACGCAATTATAAGAGGAATCGCTCCTGATACAAATATTATAATGATCCGGGTTTTTGGAAACGATGGCTATGCCTATGACGATGATATTGCTGCGGGCATTGAATGGTGCGTCAATAATGCTACAAAATTTAACATCAGCGTAATCAGCATGAGCCTTGGCGGGGGTTTGTATATGAGCTATTGTAATTCTGATACTCTTGCAAGTTATATTGATGATGCTGTTGCTAAAAATATCTCTGTAGTTGTTGCGACGGGAAATGATGGCAACACAACAGCAATATCAAGTCCGGCTTGCGTGCAAAGTGCAATTCCAGTAGGGCAGACCTACGATAGCAATCTAGGTACTAAAATCTGGACGATAGGCAATCTAACTTGTACTGATGCTACAACTTTTGCAGATAAAATTGTTTGCCAATCCAATAGAAATTCAATTGTCCAATTATTTGCTCCTGGATCGGTAATCAATTCTGCATCTTACACAGGAGGATATACGACAAAATCAGGAACCAGCATGGCAACTCCACATGTATCTGCTGCAATTGCAATATTAAATCAATATCTTAAGATAACTTCAAGGACTAAAACTCCTGCTCAAATTGAAAGTATTTTAAATAGTACTGGGAAAAAAATAAATGATTCTGCGACTGGATTAAATTTCTCGAGAATAAACTTAAATGATGCGCTACTTTACCTAGATTCTGTTGTCCCAGACGTAAATCTCATGACTCCATTGAATGCAACAAATTCGTACAATAATACTCAAAGTTTTT
>CAYHOV010000030.1:0-11447 GCA_964358615.1 Candidatus Woesearchaeota archaeon
CAATACCAACAATGTTCCGACTAAAGCTCCAACAGTATCCATTGCGCGATTAAAACCAAAACCCCAACCGCGTTTTTTTACAGAAAGAGCAATAACAGCGTCGCGAGGAGCATCTCTCATTTTTCCGATACGTTCAAATGAAGTCGCGAATAGCACGCCATTGAGGCTAGTCGCAGATCCTAAAATAAATTTAAAAAATATCGAGAGAAAGTAACCGATAAAGATAAATAATTTTCTCTTTCCAAACCAATCAGAAAGCCATCCTCCTACAAACTTAAAAACTCCTTCTAAACCAGCTCTTAATCCTGCAGCCAACCCTACCAACTCTCCGCTGCCGCCAAAAAGAGTTATATAAAAAGGCAGAAGCGGAGTTATCATCTCACTTCCAGTATCGTTGAAAAAACTGCTGCTGCCCAGCAAATAGCTATTTTTCTTTCCATCCACGCTCTTTTTCATCATTTTTCAAATGCAAGATTATTTATAAATTCTCACAGAAGCAGGGATAATCATCATTTTGACTAGAACAAGCATTATCAAAACTTCTTTTCCCACTTAGCCTACCCCTAAGAACAGGTTAAATTAGTATTAATTAATATCATAAAGACCCTCTTGTGTACCGCACACTAAAGTGTGCGGTTTGTTCGTTGGGTCTTTGTGAGACAGAAGATAAAAAGAGTTAATGCAACTACTGCAGATTAAAATCTGCAGTTTTATCTTCTGTATAAATCTACGCCGAAGAATTCGCCCTCAATTGAATTACTAATATCTACGAGGGCAAATTCTGAGTAAAGGAGATCAATTATAATAGCGAAGTGCTATATCAAAATTCTCAGAACAGATAATCCTAAAAACCCTTCAAACCTAATAATTTCATGCTAGAAAAAATAGGAAATGCAATAAAAAACGCTGTAAAAAAAATATCCAACAGCATCTTCATAGACAAGAAACTCGTAGATGAAATCATCAAAGAAATACAGCGTTCTCTGATTGAAGCAGATGTAAATGTCGAGCTAGTCTTTCAACTAAGCCAAAAGATTCGAGCATTAGCCCTGGACGAAGAAATAAAAGGCATCGAGAAAAAAGAGCAGCTTATCAAATTGATCCACGATCAGTTACGCATAATTGTAGGCGAGAAAAAAGAGCTCAAACTCAATAAAAAAACAAAAATACTGTTCCTCGGACTATTTGGTTCTGGAAAAACAACCACAATTGCAAAACTTGCTTTTTACTATTCAAAACGTGGGAAAAAAACAGCAGTTCTCGGATTAGATACTCAAAGACCCGCAGCAATGGACCAGCTCGAGCAAATGGCCGCCAAAGCAAATGTTCCTGCCTTCGTCGATAAAAAAGAAAAAAATCCAATAAAAATCTATGAGAAATTCAAAGATGAGCTAGAAAAATACGACTTAGTTCTCGTCGATACAGCAGGTCGAAGTGCCCTCAGCACCGAACTGACAAAAGAAATAAAATTAATAGAAAAAACAATAAATCCGGACTATAGGATTCTCGTCATGCCTGCAGATATTGGCCAAGCAGCAAAGACCCAAGCCTCTGAGTTCCAAAAATCCCTTTCCATCGACGGAGTCATAATAACGAGGATGGACGGCACAGCAAAAGCCGGCGGAGCTTTAACAGCTTGCGCAGAGACTCGAGCCCCTGTATTTTTTATCGGCGTCGGCGAAAGAATTCACGAAATAGAGACTTTCGATCCAGAATCATTTATCTCTCGACTGCTCGGCATGGGCGATCTGAACGCGCTTCTCGAACGAGTCCGCTCAGCAACAACCGAAGACCAGCAGAAAAATATAGAAGAAAGATTAAAGCAAGGAAAATTCACACTTCTCGATCTCTACGATCAGCTAAAATCCGTGAATCAGATGGGCAGCTTCGATAAATTGCTGTCCATGGTTCCTGGATTAAGCCAAGCCAAGATTCCCAAAGAAGTTTTAGAAAAACAAGAATCCAAACTAGAGCACTGGAAAAATGCAATAAATTCCATGACTCTCAATGAGATTGAAAATCCAGAAGTTCTAGAAAAACAGACTGCAAGAATTCAAAGGATTGCCAAGGGCAGCGGCACAACAACTTCTGAAATTCGCGAGTTGTTAAAACAATACAAGATGCTCAATGAAATGTTAAAATCTCAATCCGGCCTCAAGGACGGAAACATCGACAAAAAGACTCTGGAAAAGATGGCCAGAAAGTTTAAAGGAAAGTTGAAACCTTGAATAAGATATTCTAAATATTTGTTAAAGAAAATTAAGTTCAACGAATTGGAGGTCTTGCCATTGATTTACTAAATGCAGAAACAGAAACCCCGTTAACACTCGACTTAACACAAAGATAACCTATATAAAAATTAGAATATTGATTGGTACTATCTGTTCCAAATCCGCCATTTATAAAACTCGAAGACATTACTGCTTTATTACCTTCGTTGCAATTAAAAGTAGATCTTTGTAAACCACTGCCAGTATCATCGCATCTTGCCTTGCCCCAAGATTCACAATAAGCTCCTGATTCCCAATTAGCAAGATATGATCCTTCTCCTTGTGTCGCAACTATAATTCTTCCACCACCAACAACAAGATTTTTATCTTCTGCAGCCTTTTTAGCAATATCAAGAATCACTGGATGCAACCATTCTACTTCATCAGCAGTATGTCCATATACCGACGGTGTAGGATGAGAAGCATAATATTGAGATGCTGGAACATTTTCATTTCCAACAGCGATTGGCACATTGCCTCCTGCATTGTGATAATCAGTATTATAAGCATAGACAACACCAAGACCAACCAGCAAAAATACTGCCGCTAGAAAAACATAAACCGCCTTATTCGAGATTGTGATATTTATTGCCATCTTCCTCTTTTTATAGAGAACTTTGCATAATTGCTATTTCCGAAGGAAATATCTGCAAAGTTCTTCTTAGAGAAGTTTGATTTTCAATTTTTGCAAACTTCTCTATAAAATACCAAGGATTATCGCATTTATAAATATTTCTTCAGATTTTTATATGGGCTTATAATATGCAAAAATCAAACTACCCCAAACAAAGTAAAAACCTAACAAAACACATTACATCTACCCGGTTAAGTTTCCATTAATTAATAATTAATGTCCGTCGATACAAAAAAACTATTCATTATATTTATGTCCAAAAACAATCTTAATTAGATAGAGTTCCTGCTTCTCGACATTATATGTAAAAATAACTCTCAATTTTCCTATTCTAATTCTACTATATCCTGCTAAACCATAATGGAGATGTTTATATCTTTTTGGATCCTGAGAAACTTCTTCTATCTTTTTCTTAGTTCTCTCTTGCATAGAAGAATCTATTTTGCGAAAATCATTTTCAAACTCCTGTGTAGGAAGAATTTTATAAGGCATCCCAATCAACGAACTCCCTCTTTTTCACTTGCTCGTCGGATTTCTTCAAAGAAACCATAAACTTTTTATCACTCATTAATTCAAGAGATTCCACTCTATCGTTAATCTCGCCAGTTAACCTTGCTAAATCTAGCAATGCACTTTTACTGATACATAATGTTTCTTCCATCTTTCTTTAAGTTTTTCTTGATTTATATATTTTTCTATTCTCCGGGGAAAATTCTTAATATTTTATGTATAAATTTTCTCACGAATACCAAATCAATAAGAAGTAAAAACCTAACAAAACCTTCCTGCCTCCCCAGAACAAGTAAAATTAGCATGAATTAACCATCGGCCATTTATTTTAGTGAAACGCAATAATCAAGTAAGATTTTCAAAACATTCTTAAATCTCTCCTCCAATTTACATTCATGACTATAATAGCAAAAGGCGCAGAAGCCACAATCTTCCTCGAAAAAGGAAAAATAATCAAGCACCGCATTGCCAAAGGCTACCGCCATCCTGCAATAGATTCAAGTCTCAGAAAATCAAGAACACGAAAAGAAGCCAAACTTCTGGAAAAAGCGCAAAAAATAATTTCAGTTCCAAAACTTCTCAAGCAGGAAGTCTTCTCAATAGAAATAGAATATATCGACGGAGATAAGCTCTCTGAAAAATTATCGAGTTATCCAATTAAAAAACAACTAGGGATAATGAAACAACTTGGAGAAGAAGTTTCCAAACTCCATGAACACGACCTGATTCACGGCGATCTCACAACCTCAAATACAATTCTCAAAGATAACAAAGTCTACATCATCGACTTCGGCCTAGGATTCATCAGCAAAAAAATAGAAGACAAGGCCGTCGATCTTCATCTCATCCGCCAAGCCCTCGAGGCAAAGCATTTCCAGAATTTCCAAGATCTCTATCAATCCTTTCTCCAAGGGTATAAATGGCCTCGCTCCGACGAAGTCCTCGAAAGACTAAAACAAGTCGAATCCCGAGGAAGAAATAAGCATTAGGATTATTCCTCGAATTCCCCGCCAGCTCAGAGAATTTTCAATTCTCTGGGACTTCAACTCTTCGAGATTGAAGTGATTCAAACCTTCCAGGTTCTCATCCTGGGAAAATTAAAAATAGAAAAAATAAACTAGCCCCGCCAGGATTCGAACCTGGGTCCCAGCCTTTCTTTCAAAATGTCCAAAGGGCTAGATCTTTGACCACTAGACCACGGGGCTAATGAAAAAAATAACCAAATCAATTTTAAAAACCTTGTTAATTCAAAAAATTATAAATAAACCCAGAATAAATAAATTTATTTCTTTTTGCCTTTCTTACTTTTCTTGCTTCTTCTCATTTTCGCCAACTTAATCAATTTTCTCACCTTAGAACTCTTGCTTTTCTTGCTCGCTCGTCGAGGGTGGCGATGTTGTCGAGCAGAGCGAGACTTGCGAGTTAAACCTTTAGAAACTTTTTTCACAACTTTCTTTTTTGCCTTCTTTACCATATGATTATTAGCTGACAATCTGGACTCGGTAAAAAAGTTCCTTAAATAAGGGTTAGTGTCAATCTTAACCTACTAACTTATTTTAAAGGTTATCTTCTTTGCGTTGTAATGAGCATTAGCAAATGCAGGTTTCGTACAGTGAGTTATAGTCCAGTCACCGCATTCATAGCTGAACACCCGCTAGAGGCTTCTACAATCACATCCTTTCCAGGACAACCGAACAATCCTTGTCAGCTAAAAGTACCATGCATAACGCCCATATAAATCTATGCGACTACTAAAAAATTAAGAAAAATTATGATTTTTTCGTCCAAATCCAAGAATACAGAAACTGAAAACATACATTTAAAAAACCAAAATTATACATCCTACCATGACAGAAATAAAAAAACCATCCTGGATAAAGATGAATGAATCCGAGCTGATTGAAGTTATAAAAAAACTCTCAGAAAAATACGATGCGCCAGAAATAGGCCTAATCCTTCGAGACCAGTATGGGATACCTACAACAAAAATTTTCGGAAAAAAATTAAAACAATATTTAATCGAACTTGGCGTTGAAACAAATATCGAGTTAAAGAAATCAAAGCAGAAAATAGAAAGAATAGCAAAACACATGAAAAAACATATAACTGACAAAAAAGCAAAACACAAATTTCAAAAAGCGCAATCTCAGCTTAACGTCCTGGAAAAATACGCTTCAAGAAAAAGTAAATAAATTAATTTTAAAAGAGGATGTTAGAAACAATTAATAACCTAGCAAGAGAATTCTTACAACATGCAGAGAAAAAACCAGTAAGGATAATAAGTCACCATGATACCGACGGAATAACTTCTGCAGCAATTCTTTCCCGAGCCTTTTCACGCCTTGATATAAAATTTTCCACAAAAATAATAAAGGGTGTAGATCCTGAGATAATTGAAAAAGAACTTCAAAGAAATAGCAGAGAAATACTTATTTTTACTGATCTTTCACTAGATTTTTCACTATTAAAAAATTTGCAGAATCCGATTTTCATACTAGATCATCACGAAATACCTATTGCAAATACAGACAAAAAAATAAAAATAGTTAATCCGCACATATTTCCGGGAGAAGAAGTCTGCGGAGCAGGCCTTGCATATCTCTTTGCAAAAGCTATCTCTCCACAAAATATTGATCTCGCAAAATTAGCGCTCATTGGAATTATCGGCGACCGTCATGATACAAATCTATCAAAGGCAAATCAGCAAATAATCACAGACATCAAAGAATTGACAATACGACGAGGCCCATTAATTTTTTCAGCAACAAGACCGATAAAAAAATCACTAGAATACTCGACATCAATCTATATTCCAGGAGTTACTGGCTCTCAAAATGGAGTATTTGAATTACTAAAAGAGATAAATCTGTCAGGAGACAAAACCCTCGAAGAATTGAACGAAGACGAAATGTCTCGGCTAATAACTGCGATAATGATAAGAAAAACAAAGCAAAATCAAAAAAATGATATCATCGGCAACATATATTTGTTAAAATTCTTCAATAAAAAAGAAGATGTTCGGGAAATAAGCACATTAGTAAATGCCTGTTCAAGACTAGGCTACAGCGACGTAGCAATTGCATTTTGTTTAGAAAATGAAAAAGCGCGGGAAAAAGCTCAGGAAATTTATATAGAATACAAACAACAACTAGTTTCTGCTCTTCGTTCAGTAGAAGAACTAGAAAAAGTAAAAGGCCAAGGCTTTGTGATAATGAACGCAAAAGAAGGAATAAAGGACACAATCATCGGAACAGTTGTATCTATCCTTTCGTCCTCGCTCGATTACGAAGAAGGAACAGTTTTAATCGGAATGGCCTACAACCAGGACAAAATAAAAGTTTCAGCAAGAACAGTGGGGAAAGGTAGAAATCTTCGAGAAATTCTAACAAAAACAGTCAGCTGTTTCAATGCAGAAGTAGGCGGACATCCCAACGCGGCAGGATGTTTGATAAAAAAAGAAGATGAAATCAGGTTTATAGAAGAACTTCGTAAAAACCTTGAAATAGAGGTTGTAAAAATTTAATAAAAATACTACTAGGAATCTTTTTAAACACACTTTTTCTAATCAAATAATGGAAAACAGAGAAACCAAAGGCAAATTCGTCAGAGTAAAATGCTCTAAATGCAAATCATCTCAAGTAATATTTGGAAAAGCATCTTCAAGAGTAAAATGCAATAGCTGCGAAAAAATAATCGCATTGCCTGCCGGCGGAAAAGCAAAAATCCGTGCAATCGTCGAAGAAGTTTTGTGATTCTGAGTTATATAAGTTCTCAATATTTTCTTGTTAAATCAAAAAAACAATAGGGCACCGCACCATAAATGATGCGGTTTGTAAAGCTCTTGTTTTTGGAGACAGAAAACTAAACTGTTAAAATATTACTACAGATTAAAATCTGCAGTTTTATCTTCTGTATAAAACATAAAATAAACCATCGACGAACTAAGCACAAGTTAAGTTGTTATTAAAACAGTTAGTCGCCACCAGGCGACCTCCTATAGGAACAAAGTGCAAATCAATCCTCGATCAAAAAACCTTTAAATAATCAAATATCCTGATAAAAATATGATATATTCAGAAGGAGATTTAGCCCTGTGTACTGTCGAAAAAATAGAAAGCACGACTGTATTTGTCAAGCTCTCGACCGGCGAGACAGGAACAATAATAATCAGTGAAATAGCGCCCGGAAGAATAAGGAACATGCGTGAATATGTAGTCCCGAATAAAAAAATAGTATGCAAAATTCTAAGGCTCGCTGGAAATAACATCGAACTATCTCTTCGTCGAGTTACATCAAAAGAGAGAAAAGAGGTTCTGGAAAAATTTCAGCAAGAACACACAACAAAATCCGCAATATACCAAATAATAAAACAAGACGCAGCAGAGGTAGAGAAAAAAATCCTCCAAGAATTTTCTTCACTCTTAGAATTCCTGACAAAAGCAAAAGAGCAAGTTGATTTAATAAAAAAATATATTCCAAAAGAATTCCAAGAAGCAGTCGCTAAACTAACTGAAAAAAAACAACGAGAAATAGAATCTAAAAAACTGTTTAAACTAAAATGTCTCGAGAAAAATGGGATCTCCAGAATAAAAGAGATTTTGATTACAAAAGACCCAAACATCAAAGTGATCTATTTTGCAGCAGGAAGCTTCCAAGTTTCAGTAAAAGCCGACGATTACAAAATAGCAAATCATAAACTCCTAGAGTTTATCCAAAAATTAGAACAAAGCGCAAAACAAAAAAATTGCGAACTAGAGATTATTGAAAAATAATTAGCTATTTTCCAAATCTTCTTTCTCTTCTCAAAAATTCTTCAATACAGTTGACTAAGTCCTGCTTTTCAAACTCAGGCCACAACTTATCAAGAAAAATAAGTTCAGAATAGGCAGACTGCCACATTAAAAAATTAGAAGTCCTTATATCTCCGCCAGTCCGAATAATCAAATCAACGTCGCTGTTTACCCACAGATATTTTTCAATATTTTTTTCATTGATCTGTTTTTTATTTTTAATAATAGTTTTAACAGCTTCGACAATTTCGGTCCTTCCGCCGTAGGCCATTGCGAAATTAAAGACGATCCTCTTGTTCTTACTGGTTTTTTTCTCTATCTCGGCCATCAATTTCTGAATATCTTTGTCAAACCTCTCTCTAAGTCCAACAAATTTTATTCTTATTTTATTTTTCATAAGCCTAGGATCATCTTTTATTCTTCCAAACTCTTGCTTGAATAATTTCATCAAAAAATCCACCTCTTTCCTATCTCGATTAAAATTCTCAGTAGAAAAAGAATATAATGTAACTTCTTTTAGCCCAAGATCGACGCACCAATCAAAAAACTCTTCAACTTTCCTTGCGCCCAATTCATGGCCCTTCCAAGGTTTTAATATTATCTTCTGAGCAAATCTTCGATTACCATCGAGGATAATGCCGATATGTTCTGGCACATTTTTCATGCAAAAACAAATAAAACATGCTTATTAAAGATTTTTATAATTATAAATTTAGTTAAAAAATCTTAATTCTGTTCTCGAGAGATAAATCTTTACAAAAAATATTTAAAAATCAGATATCAGGAGGACAAACTCCCTATGCACCTAACAAGTTAAGTCAACATTAATTAATAAAAGTTTGTCGCTGCAAAGCGACTAGTTATAAGAGCAAAGCGCAAATTGTTTGTTTAAAACAATTTTTTCTGTTTATCATGTTTACTATTCTCTTTTATCTCTAAAACTTTTTCTTTCTTTGCCTCTGATTCTGCTTCCGATGTTTGAATGACTTTACCGCCAATCACCACAACTCCATAAACCCCATCATAACCCGGCTTGACTTCAATTTTACCGTCGCGGTTCAACATTATTAGCTCAAGAATTTCACTGCTGACAAACTTTCCAAGTTTTTCCCGATCAGCATAGAGTAGAACATTGAATTCATTTCCAAATTCTTTGATAAGAGGATCATAGACAGCCCAAACTTTTTTAGTATTTACTCCGGTTCCGACACTTGCAGAGATCAATTCATGCAGCGGCAATATTTTATAGAATTTTTTTCTTTTAGGATATTTTTTAATATCCTGATTCTCCAGCTTGTCAACACGAGTTTCAACACCGATAATCAAGGGTTTTTTGCAGACCGGACAGATTCCATTCAACTTCTTTGTTTCCGACGGAGAAACAGAAAAATTACACAATCTATGTCCATCCCAATGATATTTACCATAGCCCGGATCAGTCTCTACAGTCCCAAGAATCGTATTATTCCTTATCTGATCGATTATATCATCATATTTTTTTACATCAGAAAAAATCGTCGCCTCCCGTCCAAGCCTCCATGGCCAAAAAGAGTGTGAATCAGAAAAACTAACAATCGCTTTATTATTTAATTCAGAAATCTTCCAGTTCATCGCAGGATCCGACGACATTCCTGTTTCAATAGCATAGACCTTGTCAGCCTGGCTAAGGAAAGCTTCCTTCAGCGAATCAAAACCCGACTCACTTCCAAGAACACCGAACCATGGCGTCCAAACATGAGCAGGGATGACTTCAATTTTATCAGAGATCTTTTTCATCTGCTTCACAAACTCCTCGCATGAAATAGAGAATATCGGCCTTCCGTCGTAATCTCGTCTTCCTTTTGTATCCAGATAAGCATTAATCCCGTCCACAGCCTCGAAATCCGGCGCAAATAATACTAAGTGAACTCGCCGTCCATGGCCCTGTGTAAAAACTAAGCTTATCTCACCCGTCAAAATAAATTTAAAACCCGTCTTAGAATAAAAAATACCGTCGCGATTTTCCAATTTTGCTTTCAATTCTTTCAGCCAAAGCTGATGAGTAAAATCACCAGTTCCCAACAAGTCAATTCCTTTCACCTTGGCCCATTTCTCCAGATTTTCCAAATCCAAATTTTTAGAAGTCGCCCTCGAATATTTTGAATGAATGTGTAAATCAGCAAAGACCGCAGTCTTTGATTTCATCTCTTTTGTTTCAGTCATAAATATTATCAATAAAAAGCATTAATAAAGATTATGGTATTATTGCTCTGTCCGGAGTTCTAAAAATAAAACCGAAAAATAGTTAATTTCGAAGAACCTGGATAGGATATGTTACAACAAATTATCCTACCCAAGTTTAATAATAAGTTAGAAGAACAATTAATTAAACTTTTCCATTCGCTCGATCTGCCTTTGCATTTTAACAAAACAGGAAATAAAGAATTTACAAATTACCAAAGAATTTCTATAATAATTTTGTTTTACAAAAGTGGAAAATCAATAAGGGATTTTATCGTCGAGATTCAGGAAACAAAATGGATTTCTTGGCTTGGATTAATTAAGATTCCAAAGAAAAGCACTTTGCATGATTGGCTGAAAATGTTTGATATGAAAATAGTTAGAAAAATTTGCAAAGTGTTTCGGCCTGCGCAGATTGAAATGACTTCTATCGATGGAACCGGTTTTGATGCTTGGCAGAGATCAAGGCATTATGAAAAAAGAGCTGGAGAAATAAAACCTCTTCCCCCGATGCCCTATGCAAAAGCAGGCATATTTATCGACGTAAAAACACAGATTATACTTGATTTTGATTTAGTGATGAGCCACGAACATGATGTAAAAGTTGCAGAAAGAATTTTCAAAAGAAATACAATCAAGGAGATAATCGGATTGGGAGATAAAGGATTTGACTCAGAAAATTTGCACGAAATCGCTCGTGCAAATGGAATAACTTTTTATGCGCCAGTAAGAGAGATGCACAAATGGGGCTCTAAAAATAAAAGGCCAAAGGGGTTTTATCGACGGAAATGTGTCGAGCTTCCTGAATTTTATGGGATGAGATGGATTAATGAAACTGTTAATTCTGTTTTGAAAAGAACACAGATTCATTATTTGAGGAGCAAAAAACATTTTATGAGAGAAAGAGAATTTGGTTGGAATGTAGTTTTATATAACATTAAAAGAATAATTAAAATTTCTTCAAAAGGAGTTCAAACTTTTTTTTATTTAATAATTATTTTCTGTCCTTTCCGGACAGAGCAG
>CAYHOV010000031.1:0-11330 GCA_964358615.1 Candidatus Woesearchaeota archaeon
ACGAGAAGGTGGAAAAAATGCCACACAAGTCGCAAAACTTTCTTTAGATTTTCTGATTAATCCTGATAAAAAATTTTGTCGGGCTTGTTTCGGAACAGATAGATAATATAATCGAGGACGATCCTCATTTTGACTCGTTCTTTTATATGATTCATCATCTTCAAAATATCTTAAACACTCTCGTCCTCCATTCTCCAAATCAATATCAAATTCAAAAGGAGATCCTAAAACAGTTCTCATATAATCTAATCTTTTACCTAATCCATCTAATCCGCATTTGAAGATTCTCGTAAAATCTTCCACTCCCGAGGCTGGCATCGGACTACTCGCAGCTATTTCCAACATTCTTAGATCTCTCTCTGCTCTTTCTCTCGCATTTTCTCCAGAAGTTTCCATAATATCTCACAGAAAATATACTTTTAACCCTATCGCAGAAAATTCACTACTCTCGCCGCATACAAACAAATTTAAAAACATCTCCCTCTTTGTCAAATCATGGAAAAAACGAGCGTGACACCCTATGAAGTTACCGGAGAAGTCGACTATTCTAAATTGATAAAAGAATTCGGCGTATCTCCTCTCGACAGCAAGACTCTTGATCGGATAAAAAAACATACCAAAGAACTCAATCTTTTTCTGAGGCGCGGAGTCTTTTTCGCCAACAGAGATATAAATTGGCTTCTCGATGAATATGAAAAAGGAAATAAATTTTTTCTCTACACAGGCCGTGCGTCGTCAAAAGGCAGTAAAGTCCACCTCGGACATCTCATTCCTTGGATGATGTGCAAATGGCTCCAGGATAAATTCGGCGCAGAGATGTGGTTCCAATTTCCCGACGAAGAAAAATTTCTCTATAAATCTGAAATAACTTTAGAAGACACTGAAAAAGCCACCTATGAGGATATGCTCGACGTGATCGCTCTAGGCTTTGATCCTAAAAAAACATTTTTCCTCGTCGACACAAAGCACGCAGACATCATGTACAAAGAGGCCTGTAAAGTCGCCAAAAAAATAACATTCTCCACTGTAAAATCTTCCTTTGGCTTCGACGACAGCATGAACATCGGCAGTATTTTCTACACAAGTATGCAAGCAGTCCCTGCTTTTTTACCGTCAGTATTGAAAGGAAAAAATATCCCTTGTTTAATTCCTCTGGGAATTGACCAAGATCCTCACTTTCGAATATCAAGAGACGTGATGCCGAAATTAGGCCACTACAAGCCCGCTATTCTTCACAATGTTTTCTTTCCTCCATTGTCTGGAGTTGGAGGAAAAATGTCTGCCTCAGGCGAAAATACTATTTTCACAACCGATACTCCCGAAGAAGTAAAACGAAAAATAAACAAATATGCTTTCTCCGGAGGCCAAGCGACAATCGAAGAGCACAGAAAAAAAGGCGGCAATCCTGAAGTTGACGTATCTTTTCAATATCTAAAGATGTTCTTCGAGACCGACGATAAAAAACTCCAGAAGATCCACGACGATTACAAATCAGGCAAACTTCTCACAGGCGAGCTAAAGGCCATCTTGATAGAAAAAATCAATGAGTTTTTGAAAGAACATCAGAAGAAAAGAGAACTCGCAAAAAAACAGATTGATAAATTTATTTTCAAAAGCAAGTAGATATAATTTTTAATAAAAATAATTTTAACTTTCCCTACAATACTTCTAACCTGTCGAGATTAGATTACTCAATAGTCCGTCGACGCCGAGAAATTCGCTTTTGATTTTTAATTTTGTATTTCTTAAGTACAAAAGCAAATTTCGAGTAAAAGCGACTAAGTTATAGGAATGAAATGCAAATTGTGCAAAGCACAATCAGAAATAAATAATAAATAATTATCCTCTTCTCGATTCATTATATTTCTCGGCAAATCGCGCAACAAGAGCTTCTTCATAGGCCTTTATCGCATCCATGGCTGCTTTATATTCAGGAAGTTGATCTGCACCTAATCCATCAAAGATATTATCTAAATTTCCAGCAATATGTTCTATGACGCTTGCCGAACCTCGAATAGCTCCTCTTATTCCGCGAAGCAAAAGTTTCAAATTTGGGTCTTCATTTTCTGCCATAAAAAATCAATTCTAAAGAAGTTTATAAGATTATATGAGATAAAATATATATTTGCCCAAAATTATCTCGGAGAACAACGAACGATTCGCTTTTGAAAATATCCTTGAATAATAAAATCCAAAAGCAAATTGTGAGCCATTAAGTTATCAATTACCCAATATCCGTCGACAAATGCGATATAAAAAAGTTTTCAAGAACCTAAGCCGCTAAACAACGATCAATTAAAATCGATCCGATTAATGACCTAACACAAGGACGAGTTAAAGCATCAGGCGGATGTCCTGCAATTTGAGTATAAATATCTACATATTTATTTTCAGGGAGATTAGGATTTAAAGGAGTATAATCGTCGGTAGTTAGATCTAATGGAAACTGAGCTTGACTTCGCAAACTATCACTGATTGGTTTTGTTCCGCCCAACATCTCAGATACGTCTTTATCATCCATCATGCAGATTGCTGCCAACTCTCGTCTAGTCATCCCTAATAAATCTAATCTCACAGAAAAAGTTCTCGCAACATATTTTTGAACACCCTCTCTAGTTGCATGTTCTGGAATTACAGCTTCCATCAAAATTTCTAATTCTCGTTGGGCAGTTAATCCTGCTTCTGGAAAAGTCTTTGTTGGATTCACTTCTTTGATATACATAATTAATCAAATGTTTACACCTATTTAAACTTTTCTTTTCGCAGAACAATTTAAGTTATCAATTACTCTCCAGTCTGTCGACGCCAGTCGACAATTTTATAAGAATGAAATGCAAAATGTGCGAAAAGTTAAATATCTTAAGAATCTTAAGCCTCAGGCAAAACTTCAATCCCTTTTCCAGAGATCTGCATCCCGACCGGCCCACGGGAATGATTTGTTCTTCTCATCTTAATAACTCTCACAGCCCGATCTCCGACGCCGCTCAATCCACTCGAATGTAATGTTGTGACCGAGTCTGTCAAGAACTTTATGACGTCGGTCCTCGATCCAATCTTGCCTTCAGAATCTTCATCAGCCTCGTCAGATAATATTGTCGTCACATTCAATCGGTTCATCAAAGAGACCAGATCAAATAAGATCTCTCGCACTTTCGAACCCTCATTTTGCGTCAAGATCATCGCAGAGACAGGATCAAAACAAATTCTTCGGATATCATATTTTGCTACTAATTTTGTCAGCTCAGCTCTCAGATCTCCGATAGAAGTGCTCGGCGACAATCTTAAAAATTTCACTCTTTCCTGTTCATTCAGGCTCGTAAAATCCCAGCCGAACATCGACGCATCTTTGAATGTTTCCACAATATCTGGCTCAAAACTGCAGTACAAGCCATTTTCATTGAATTTCGTCGCACCATTCCATAAAAATTGCAATAAAAAAGTAGATTTACCAGAACCCGGACCTCCGATTAAGACATTACTAGAATTCCTGACAAATCCTCCCTGGCAGATTTTGTCAAAACCAACAATACCCGTCGGGCATCTTTCCATCATCCCCATTTTAATTACTATGTTTCAGGTATATTTAAATTTATCGCAATGAAAAATTAGAATTATTTTGGTATATTCAAAAGTTTCCTTATCTCATCTTCGGTCATCTTGATGTAATCTTTATCCCCATATTTGGTTTTTACTATCATTTTTTTGCTTAGTATATAACCTGAAAATTTTGTCTTGTTAGGATTCTGTACAGGATTCTCATTCGGAAAACGGATTACTTCCACTAAAATTTTTCCATCAGCTATGAATACTCTTTTATTCCCGATAAGATGCGGTTCTACTGCTCTTACTATCGGATCGTCAAAAGTCAGATAATCTCTTCTGCAGATAAAAGTTACTTTATCTAACTTCTCTTTTGGAATATTCTCTTTATACTTGTGAATTTCCTGATTGCCTCCAGTGACCATTATTGCATAATCTTCCATATAATACTTGATCAAGAACAACTGGATTTGTTGAGTATATCTAAAATCAATTTCCAGATAATTATTCATGAATAAGTCAGAATAATTCGCTAGGTAAAGCTTTTCTAGATACTCAATGATTTTTTTGATATTTTTTTCCTCACTATTATAGAGAAAAGATGGAGGAAGCGGGACATAGACTGCATTTTCTTTTTCCTCTTTAACGACCTTGGATATAGCGCCTGAATCCTGAAGAGACTGAAGGATCCTATAAGTTTTGCTATGGCTGTATTTTTTGCTATAATCCTTTTTGTTCAAGATATCAAAATAAACAATTCCTTCATCAAATCCCAGATGGTCGCAAAGAGCTTGCAAAGCTGCTTTCTGGATTATTGTGTCTTCCATAGATATTACCAGTAAACTAACTATAAAAGAGTTTCTTTTTTGGGACTGTCTCATTAATCTTTGATATTCAGAAGTTTTCTCAACTCATTCTCACTTCTTTTGATAAAATCAACTTCTCCTTCAGGAGTCTTTATCTTGACACTTTTTGTCAGGAGATATCCCAAATATCGCGTTTTATTCGGATTAAAATAAGAATCTTCCTGAGGAATAGTTAAGACTTCAAGAATTATTTTCCCATCGACAATCATTGTTCTTTTATTTCCGATTATTGATGGATCTATGAGATTTAAACCAGGATCACTTCTTCTGGAATAATCTTTCCTGCAGAAAAATTTTATCTTGTTTAATTTCTCTGGCGGTAAATATTTTTTAAATAGAAAATATGTCTCACTCCCTCCAGAAACAATTATCGCATAATCTTTCATAAAATTCTTGACAAGAAAAAGACTTTCAAAGACTTTGTATTTCCAATTTATCTCAATATAAGCATCATTGTAGATCTCTCGGTAATTTTTTAGATATAGATTTTCCAGATAGTCCAATATTCCTAAAAATTCCTCGCCCGGCTCTTCATGATATAAAAATGTCGGAGGAAGAGGTATGTAGACTGCTATGTCTTTTCCCTCGATGATTGCCTTTGCCAGTGCGCCAGAATCCTGCAATGAACTAAGTATACGATAATATTTGCTGTGGCTGTATTCTTTTCCGATAAGATCAAGATCTTTTTTATTTAGCAGATCAAAATAGACTTTGCCTTCTTCAAATCCCAGATTATCGCAGAGAGCTTGCAACGCCGCTTTTTCCAAAAGTTTTTCATCCATTATTTTTGTTTGCTTTTGTTTTATTGCCATATAAGTTCATGCTCCCTTTATATAAAAATGTTTCATTTTTGGGACTCTTCCATTTTTGGGATTTTATTGTTTATGAGAGGATGATTGAAGAACTAAAATAATAAGGATTATTCATGGATAAAAGATTAGATTTAAAGGGCGAAATAAGGCCTCAACTCGCAAGGATGGAAGACAGTTTGATCTTCGATCTATTTGAAAGAGCAAAATACAAGGCCAATGATATAATCTATTCTGTAGACGGAATAAATATTCAGGATCCTCTTTGTTTAAATGTTTCTGATTATTTCGCATTTGCTTCTCCAAGTGATTTAAAGACTTCTTTCCTAGATTTTTTGCTAAGAGGTACAGAAGAACTTCATGCAAAGGCGGGAAGATTTTTACATCCCGAAGAGTTTCCTTTCTCTAAAAATCTTCCAGAAGCAGTAGCAGTAAGAAAATTTGAAGGCAGCCCAGTAAGATTAGTGGGCATTAATTTTAATGCTATCATAAAAGAAGAATATTTACAAGCAATCCGAAGTTTCTGTGAAAAAGGAGACGATGGGCATTATGGCTCTGCTGCTGTCTGCGATGTAAGATGCTTACAGGATCTCTCAAAAAGAATACATTTTGGGACACATGTTGCAGAAAGTAAATTCCAATCAGAACCCCAAACCTATAAAGTTTTAATTTTATGCGAAGACAGAGAAGGAATAGAGAAAAAACTTACGAATTTAGAAGTAGAAGAAACAATTATTCAACGAGTCATGGATAAGGGTAAAAGATATGGTGTAGATCCAGGATTTATCGCTAGCTTTTATAGAGATAAGATAATCCCTTTAACTAAAAAAGTAGAGATTGAATATCTGATCCGAAGAGGAGTTAATTGATATGACTGCAGCGACATTGAACAATGGAATTCTTGAAAGAATAAAAGATCCCGAAAGTTTTTTTAGACGTAATAGTAGAGAATTTTTAGAAGTAGTTTCTGCCGTAAGATCCGCATTTGGTACGACAATGACTGAGCAAGATATATATGACCATGTAACTCAGCCAAAAAAAGTATTTTTGTTAAGAAATACTGGGGGAATATTCGGGATGTGTTCTTACACTCCTAAAATGATTGGGGGTGAATCCATCTTATACATAGACGGAATAGCCATAGACCCAAGGATGCAAGGACAGGGAATTTTTAGAAACGCTACTCTTTCTGCTTTAGAAGATGAAAAATTTTTAGGATTAAAAACTCAAAATCCTCGGATGTATCGGGCTTTACAAAAATTTTGTGATAGAATTTATCCAAATGAAAGTTTATGCATTCCTGAAGATATTAATAAGCGTATGGAAGAGTTAGCCAAAACTCTTGCAGTGAAAACTGATGAAAAAAAAGTGATAAGAGGAATTTATGGAAGATCATTGTATCCACAAGCTCCAGTACATCATTTAGCGAGTAATTTTTTCGATAATATCTTAAACGTAGACTATAGGGCAGGTGATTCTGTTTTATGCTTAGGTATGATAGATTAAATATTCTCAGTAAATGGATCCAGAATTTTCTTCATTGCAAAACAGGCAATATTCTTATAGGCTTTTTCTCCTACAAAAACCGGGATGAAATCAAAAGGGGCGTAACATTTTTTATTGCCTTCTGCGATTAAATCTCCTTTTTTAACCGGTCTAAAATTTTCGATTAGATATTTTAGATTATCTTCTCTAGGAATTATGTCAAAAACTTCAAAAAGTTCTAAACGATTATCTGATAAAATTTTGTCGTTTAATAGATTATTTATTGAGGACAAAACTTGATCTACATTTTCCTTTTTTTTGTGAGGCCCTATTTCGAGACTGATGCCGCAAGGCACATTATCAATCAATGATTTGCCGCTCGCAATTTTTTCAGACATGATTATTGCTCTTTTGAGGCCAATCTTTTTAGCAAAATTTATTTTTTTGATATTCGGTTTTGTGATAATTCCAAACAAATCTAGATCACAGGAAGAAGAATGTATATCGAGGATGTATTCAAATTTTGTAAGTTCTTTAAGTAGTTCATTTGCTCTTTTTTCTTCATAATCTCCATCTGCTCTCCCTGGAAAACAGCGATTTAGATCAGAATCAATATATCTCACGTCTTTCTTAACTGCCTCAGGATTTCCGACGAATACAGGGACATTTAACAATTTTTCTTTAATTTTTAATCCAAATGTTTCATCGCCATGTAGACAAACAACTACTGCTAGATTTTCCATTTTAAATTAATCGCATATTGTATTTTATGATTATAAATAGAGAAAAGTATATTTTTACCGATGCCAGAGACAAATTAAATTCATAATTATTTCAGTTAATTCGGATTTTTAAACATTTCTAATTAGTTAATAGGATGTGATTTTTAGGAGTGATGCTTCTGGGAATTTCGAGAAGTTTACACTGCCTTCCAGACTCCTCGATATATCTTTTTCTTACCAAATCAAAATAATCTGCAGGTTCTTCGTACAAGAGTAATCTTGGATCTGGAGAATTTCTCAGCGAAGGGACTAAATATCCATTTTGATGGCAGCAAGTCATCAAGGCAAAAGGCAACCCATAATTAAGGCCCAATTCTATAACTCTATCTGAAAGTTTTCCACAAGGATGGATCGATACAATAAAAGAACCCTCAATATCTTTTTCCCTTAATAAGAATTCTCTTGAGGCTATATCTTCTTCGCGATATGTGAAATTCATCCCATATTTTTTAAATAGTCTTTCTGTTCTAGAAAATCTTTTAGGTTTGCAAATATCAACAAGGAGACTTTCTCCTACAAATCCAAGATATTGAAATATAAATGAACAAAGACCATTTCCAGAACAAAGATCAATTAATCTATAAAATCCTCCAGGAGTCGTTTGAGATACTGCTGAATAAAATTAATAAACTTTTTTTATTTCTTTTTCCCTAAAACCGTTTGAGATTAGTTCTTCAAATAATAAGGGCATATTAATAATCAAGCAAGAGATGTTCTTTGACTTCTCTCAATGTTTCTGAAGCGACTCTTCTTGCCTTAGCAGAACCGTCCATTAAAATCTCCACAACTTTTTCATTCCCATAATCCAATTCTTTTCTGATTCTCCTAAAATTTTCATATCTCGAAGAGATATTTGATGAAACTTCTTTTTTACAGTCTATACACCCTATATCTGCTCCTCTGCACGCACGGAATAACTCGACTTGTTTACTCGTCGGTGAATAAGCTCGGTGTAAGTCATAAACCGGGCAAACATCGGGATCTCCTGCATCTGTTCTTCTTTTTCTTTGAGTGTCGGTTAACATTGTTCTTATAGATTCTGCAATATTTTTTGGATCATCTTCAGGAGAAATTGCGTTTCCATAACTTTTACTCATCTTACGACCGTCGGTGCCGAGAATTCTTGGAGTGACAGTTAACATTGCTTCAGATTCTGGAAAGACTTTCCCGTAGAGATTATTAAAAGCTCTAGCGATTTCTCTTGTTAATTCGATATGAGGTATTTGATCTTCTCCAACTGGAACTCCATCAGCCTTGTATAAAAGAATATCTGCTGCTTGAAGTACTGGATAACCTAAGAAACCATAGGAGATTTTACTTCGAGCTTCTAAAACCTGTTCTTCAGTTAACTCTTGATTTGGATCGATAATTCCTTCAAGATGTTTTAATTGTCCTTTAAATGTAGGCATTCTCTCTAATCTCGGTAAAGTATTGAGCATTGAAAAAATAAGATGAAGTTCTGCATGTTGAGGTACTTGAGATTGAATAAATAAAGTACTTTTATTAGGATCTATTCCTGCAGCTAACCAATCCTTAGTCATTTCTATGGTGTTTGTTTTCATATCTCGCGTATCGGTTTCAGTAGTCATTGCATGCCAATCTGCCACAAAAAAGAAGGATTCGTATTGATGTTGTAAATTAACCCAGTTATCAAGTGCCCCTACATGATGTCCGATGTGTAGTCTTCCTGTTGGCCTCATTCCACTGAGTATTCGTGTTACCATTGGTTAAAGAATTTTTATTAGTTTAATAATGATACTTTCAATTTTGGAACAGTTCCATTTCTGAGATTCCGTCGTTTTCAGGAGGATGATTAAAGTATCTTCTTTTTATCAATATTTTTATGCAATGTCCAAAATGCGCACAAGGGAAAAACGCCCGAGTAGTTCGGATGAATACAGATCTCAAAGAAGAACGCTATATTTGCCCTAAATGCGAGTTTGTGATCGAATGGGAGTATAAAACATGACATGCCCTTATTTTTCAAAGCAAGGAGAAAAACCTTTTTGTAGAACATATGGCCTTATTCAAAGCAGAACAGGATGCTTAGACGATTATCAAAGGTGTTTACAAGAAGCAACAGAATCAAGTAATAAAAAAAGACAGAATGATGTAGCGTTAAAAATAGAGAGAAGAGAATGGGTTCCTGATTTTTCATTAACTAAATTAACTAGAATGGAGGTATAAAAATGGAAAGATTAGAAACCAGCGTTGACGATATGCCTATTGATGTAGAAGAACTACCCCGAATGGCAGAAACCAAAGAAAGCTATAAAGGTTTAACCTTGATAGAGGAAGTAAACTATCAGGGAGGAACAAGCATCAAATATTGGATGTAATTTTTGAATTATGAAACAGATTCCAAATAGCTGGGCAAGCGACCAATTAGTCTCATTAGTAGAGTCTGAAAGTTTAAAGTTAAAATCACCGAGATATTTGGTAGCCGAGAGATTTAATGTTCAAGGAAATAAAATTCTAGAGGCAGATTTAGAATGTATCTCAATAACAGAGATTCTCTCCGCCCATATTTGTAATCTATGCAATAGCCAAGATTTATTGGATCTTTCTCCTCCTCTTCAAGCATTCCAAGCATATGCGATTCATTTATATGATTTAATTTCAGATGATCATGTTTATCGGAGAGGAGAGCCGACGTTCCTAAAACTTTACGGAGTCGATTATGTTAAGAAAACTGAAGAAATATATAAAATGATGTTTATGGAACTCGCGAAAGATTTAGAAAGAAGAGGTATTAGGAATGCTATGGCTCTTGCTCAGGAACAATATACTCAAACAATAAACATTGATCAGATAAGAAACAGTGCAGTATTTCCTTCAAAAAAAGCATTCAGATTGCAAGAAGAGATAGCAGGAATCCCCGCATCAAAAATGGCTCTTCTTTCGAGGGCTACGCCGGATATAGAAAAATTAATTTTCCATTTAGCAAATGCTATGACTACTTCAGATGATTTAGTGGATTTATTTCATGGAGAAGATTTTTCTGGAACTAAAACTACAATTCCGATATCCTTATTGAAAGAAGAATTTGGACAAATTGCTCAAGATAATCGAAAATTAGCTCGTTCGGCAGCGATAAGAAGAACAAAAGATTACATCTGGAGTCAATCAGTCTCAGCTATAAAAATATTACGTCAATATAATTCTGCAAAAGGGGGTTTCTTATCAAGATTAATGTGTGAGATATTTAGTTTTATTGATAAATTTCCCGAGGAGTATTTGTAAGATGTATCCTATAAAAATTAAAATAAAAAAATGTGAAAATTTGAATGATGTAAATAAATATATTAAGAAAAATAGGATTAGGGTTATATTCTTTTCTGAGACTCATGGATTATTGGACGAAATTCCAATACAAGAAAAAATAATAAATGAACTTCATCCTAAATATTATTTATACGAGTTACTTGAAGAAGAGAAGATAAACTCAGATGAAGAATTCGATATATTCTTACAAAAAGGAGAATCTCAGAAATTTTCAGTGATATCGACCTTCGGGAATTTAAGACCAACTATTGAATTAGCTAAAAAGTATAAATTACCATTAATTGGCTGCGATATTAAAGATATGTGCAGGGATAATAAAAATTTTGAAGATATTAATTCTCCAAAAGAAAAAGAAATAATGTATAAAAGAGAAGAAAAACAAAGAGAGGTTATTGAATCTTGGATTTCTAAACAGGAAGAGTTAATTTTTGTATCACTTGGAGCATTTCATCTTAGGGAGAATTCAGAGGTGTTAAGAGAATTCAAACACAAATTTGTAATCATCTTTCCGTTAATAGATAACAAAAAATTAGACGAGATAGAAGATGAACCTAACTTAACCA
>CAYHOV010000032.1:0-2787 GCA_964358615.1 Candidatus Woesearchaeota archaeon
ACGAACAAACCGCACCTTTTAAGGTGCGGTACACGAAGAGGGTTTTGTGATTTAATAATCGCTAGATGCAGTCTAAGTTTTATAAGAGCGAAGCGCAAAACTTTAATTTTTCGTCCCTGACTATTGACTAAAATCTTGAGAAAGAGTTAAAAATAGTGAATTCAAGGATAAATCATGGCCGAAGTAACATATCGCGTAATCGAAGCAGGAAAATCAGAAGGAGAATCAAATGCCCCTCAAATAAGCTTACTTGAAGTTTCAGGAGCTAGAAATATTGTTACAAGTTTAGATGCTTTTGAATCCGATTGTTTTGATAAAAATGTTGCAAAAATGCGACAACAATATACTCATCCAGTTACTGGAGAAGTATTTAGATTTAGCGCACCAACCACGGCCGGATCTATACTCGCCGCATCCTATGATTTTGTAAACAGAGCAAAGCCAAAAATTCTTGATCCAAGCCAGCTTCAATTAGGAAGAATAGTAAGAACAAGCGAAGGAGTGTTTGTAAATACTGCAGAAACAGACAAAGAAAAACTTAAAGCTCTTTTAGACAAGGCTACAAAAGTCAATGAAATTTATGTTTGTGAAGGAGATGTGGCATTTGTTTCTTATGATACTTTTAAATGGGGAACTCAAGAAGCGGAAAGATTTATAGAGGGCGGATTAGCAAGAGTATTGGAAGAGACGACTGGAAATATTGCTGAGAATTTTATAAAAATTGCTTCTAAGGAAAATTATCCTTTGGGAGTTAATGTTACTGGATTTGGGCCAGTTGAGGATCCTGCTTTGAGGGTTGTGGGCATGTATTCCGACGATGACTCTTTTTCAGGGCAGTTGGTTGTCTATGGAGACTATTTTAGCGACTACAACCCCGGTCATGCTTTCGGAGTTATATTAGATACTGCCAAAGATGGCCCAGAAACTTCAGATAGATAGTTATAGATAAAGATCATAATCCTTCTTTTTTTATTAGAGTTTTGTTTAATGAAAAAATTCCCCGTCGGCAATTTCTCCGGTTATCAAATTCCCCACTATCCAAAACATTTAAAAATATCAAGTCATCTTAAACATCATGACGCTAGCACAAACAAATCTAGTTTTAGTATTAGTGCTAGTCTTGGCTCTCTTATAGAGCCATAATTCTAAATTTTCTACAATTATGGCGCAAACATTTATTCACAAATATGCAATCCTGTCGATTTCTCTAGTTAATGCTCTAACTAAATTTTTGACCGGAGATTTTTGAGAAGAAGATGAGCATACAAATCGAAGAAATAGCCCGCAGAACAATACTTGGAAGAGAAAATCTTGGCCGAAGCGAAAACTATCAATACTGTTTCCGAGCCAAGATAGATGGTGATTCCTACATTTGCTTAGTCGAGACCACCGGCAATGTAATGATTGTCGACGGAAATTTCCACTATGCCAATGGCCGACTGTCCAAAGCAAGACTTGAAAGAATTCACTTGGCCCTCGAAAAAGATGAGCAACAGCCAGTACGCAAAGATGGAATTGAAAAAGCCATAAGAAATAAATTCAGCACCGATCTAACACAGAATTTTTAAATAGATAATAACTAAAAATATCATGGCAAAAAAGAAAGAGACAAAACCGATAAAGCCAGAATCAGTTCCTGCAAAACACGAGATAAGTTTCGCAGCCATCGAGAAAAAATGGCAGGACAGATGGGAAAAAGAAAAATGCTTCCAAGTTTCTGAAATTAAAAAGAAAAAATTCTATGTTTTAGAAATGTTTCCCTATCCATCTGGATCAGGTTTGCACATGGGCCACGCTTGGAACTATACTATCGGAGATATTTTTTCAAGATTCAAGATAATGTCCGGCTTCAATGTCCTTCATCCCATGGGCTATGATTCCCTCGGACTGCCTGCTGAAAATGCAGCCATACAAGCAAAAAAACATCCTGAAGAATATACAAATGCTTCAATTAACCATTTTATGACTCAGCAAAAATCTCTTGGCCTTAGCTATGACTGGAGTCGCATGGTAAACACAGCAGATCCAAGTTACTATCGCTGGGATCAGTGGATTTTTTTGAAGATGTTCGAGAAAGGTTTAGTTTATCAGAAAGAAGCTGCTGTGAACTGGTGTCCGAAGTGTAATACTATTTTGGCCAACGAACAAGTTCACGACGGAAAATGCTGGAGACATGAAGATACAGAAGTAGAGATAAAGCAGATGAATCAATGGTATCTGAGAATTACAGACTATGCAGATAGATTATTGGAAGGCCATAAAAAACTGAATTGGCCAGAAAAAACAATAGCCATGCAAAAAAATTGGATTGGAAAAAGTTATGGAACAGAAATATACTTTGAGATAAATAACCCTTATGATAAAATAATATTTATTCATGGTAAAAATGGAGATTTAACTAAAAAAAGTTGGTATTCTTGGTTAAATGAAGAAGCAAAAAGTAAAGGAATAAAAATTGATATGCCTCAATTACCTAATGCCGACGATCCTGACCTAAAAGAATGGCTAAAAGAAATTGAAAAATTAAATCCTGATGAGAATACGATTTTGGTTGGGCACTCAAGAGGAGCAGTATCTATTCTAAGATATTTGGAAAATTTAAAAGATAATAAAAAAATAAAGAAGGTGATTTTAGTTTCTGGAAGAAGAGGAGACGCCAAGGGGAAAGACAAGGGATTTTATACAAAAGAAGGATATAACTTTGAAAAAATAAAAGAACATTGTGATAATTTTGTAGTTTTTCATTCTAAGGATGATCCGGTTGTACCTTTTGAAGATGGAAAAATT
>CAYHOV010000032.1:2797-10168 GCA_964358615.1 Candidatus Woesearchaeota archaeon
GGAAAAATTAATTCAAATAATTTAAATGCTAAGCTGATCGAATTAAACGGCAAAGGACATTTTGATTTGGATATTCATGAATTCCCAGAATTATTAAATGAAATTTCTAAAAAATGGCCAATATTTACCACGAGGCCAGATACAATTTACGGAGTTACTTTCATGGTCGTCGCTGCTCAGCATCCAAAACTTTCTGACCTAGTAACGCCAAAACAGAAAAAAGAAGTTGAGAAGTTTTTAAAAAAATTAAAATCAGTTTCTGAAAAAGACCAAGCTGATTTAGAAAAAGAAGGAGTTTTCACAGGAGCTATGCAATCAATCCAATGACTCAGGATAAAATTCCAGTCTATGCAGGTAATTTTGTCGTCGCTGACTACGGCTCTGGCATGGTCATGGCAGTTCCTGCCCACGACCAGAGAGATTTTGAATTCGCAAAAAAATATAAAATAAAAATTCAAGGAGTTATTTTGCCCAAGGATAATCCAACAGGCCTTGTAAATTTATTCGAAACTTTGGATATGGCTTATACTGGTAAAGGAACTCTATTTAATTCAAAAGAATTCGATGGAATTTCAAACGAAGAAGCAAAGAAAAAAATCACAGATTGGTTGATTTCTAAAAAATTAGGAAAAAAAGTTGTGAATTTCAAATTGCGAGACTGGTCTGTGGCTCGTCAGCGATACTGGGGAGCGCCGATTCCACTTATTCATTGTGAAAAATGCGGCATAGTCCCAGTCCCTGAAAAAGATCTTCCTGTAAAATTACCAAAAGAAGTAAAATTTGGCCAGGGAAATCCTCTCGAGACCAATGAAAAATGGTTGAATGTAAAATGTCCTAAGTGCAATGGAAAAGCCCGTCGAGAAGCCAATACAATGGACACTTTTGTGAATTCTTCCTGGTATTTTTTAAGATACTGTGATCCTCACAATGATAAAGAAATATTTTCAAAAGAAAAAGCAAAATACTGGATGCCTGTTGATCTCTACATCGGCGGAGCAGAGCATGCTTGCATGCATTTGATCTATTGCAGATTTTATACAATGTTCTTGCATGACCTTGGATTGATTGATTTCGACGAGCCTGCTCCAAGATTATTTCACCAAGGAATGTTGCACGCAGCAGGCGGAGAAAAAATGTCAAAATCCAAAGGAAATGTCGTCCTTCCCGAGGTTGTTTCTGATAAATATGGAATAGATACAGCTCGATTTTTTCTATGTTCTCTAGCCTCGCCAGATAAAGACATTGACTGGGACGAGAACGGAATTCAGGGAAGTCTGAGATTTATCCATAAAATTTATGGCCTCTTGGAAAATATTAAATTCACCAAAGACTCGCCAGAACTCTCGCTAAAATTAAACAATGCGATTAAAAATATCAGCGAGCAGATCGAGACTCTGGACTACAGAAAATCTACCATCGAGCTTCGAGAATTATTTGACCTCATCGCTAAACAAAGCGAATTATCAAAAGATAGTTTTGAAAAATCTCTAAAACTTCTATCGCCATTCTGCCCACACATTTCCGAAGAACTCTGGGAAAAACTAGGCCATAAAGATTTTATATCTCTAGCAGAATGGCCAAAATACGACGATAAAATAAAAGAAAAAGTTGAAAAAAAAGACAAGACTACGATGGCGATTGAAGTTGTTTCAGATATTGTCCACAAAGTCGAAGCCAAACAAAAAATCTCAAAAATTTATATCTATGTGATGCCTTTTGAACTTAGCCAAATAAAAAAAGAAAAAATCTCCAAAGCCTTTGCAGGTAAAGAAGTTTTTATTTTTTCAGTTACAGATCCTAAAAAGTTTGACCCTGAAAATCGAGCAAGCAAATCCAAACCAGGTAGGCCGGCAGTTTATCTAGAGTAACCTTTAAATATTCCTATTACTTATAAAAATTATAAAAAAGAGAACATGAATAAAAAAATTCCCCTGATGATTAAAGTAATATCTTTACTCTTACTTGTCGGAGCTCTCACGATGGTTGTCATCGGGATTAGCAGTTTGTTTAATTTTCAATTATCTCCTAGCCTGCCTACGATAAACACACTTTCTTCAATTTTAACACTTGTAATCGGGATTGTCGGGGCTTTTACTGCAGTTTATCTATGGAAAGGAAAAAACTGGGCCAGAATTATTATGATAATTTTCTGTTTTGTCGGAATTGTCGAATCTGTTTTGAATATGACTGTAATCACAAATAGCTTGGTCCAAGGTGTTCTTTCAAACCTAATCCTATCGATAATCAATCTTCTATTGGCTTTGTATTTTATATTCACTAAACAAGCAAAAGATTTTTTTAAGTCCTAATAGCATTAGGTAAGTTATTTAAAGTCAAAAATTCTCTATATATTATCAGTTGAAAGGAGGTAAAATTATGAATTTTGAAAATATAGTGATTGATCCAACAACATTTTATAGTAGTGCTCTTGGCAGCGGGGTCGTCGCGGCAATTTTAGCACTAAGTGCGCTCGTATTAGTCATAGTGTTAGCACTCTATGTCTATACATCTTTTGCATTTAGTAAAATCGCACAAAAGACGAAATACAAATACAGATGGCTAGCTTGGATACCTATAGCAAACATGGCAATGTGGTTTCAGATGGCTGGAGTTCATTGGGCTTGGATATTCTTAATATTGATTCCATTTTTAGGATGGTTAGCAGTATTGGGATTTTTCACCTTTGCTTCATGGAAAGTATTTGAAAAACTACACTATCCTGGATGGCTAAGCTTGTCTATTCCACTCATGGTTATCCCGCGAGTAGAGTCTATTGGACTTATCGCTTACTTGATAATAATAGGGATAATTGCCTGGAAAAAATAAATTTTTTATTTTCCTGAAGCTCCACCTCTTGGAGCGAAGGGACTGAGAATTTATTAGAATTCTCAGGATTTTTTCTTTTTTAATTTTATATTCTCCATAGTTTGAATAGTGAAAATATTTATTAATCTCTTTTTCTAAATAAAATACTGATGAAGACTCTTCAAGAGATTTTTGAATTAGAGAGTGAATCTCCCGGCCGAGTGCGTCTTATTGATCAAGAATTTCCCTGGCCAAGTTTTGTTACAGGGCACACAGATATCCTCTGCTTAAGTTTTTTAGGATGATTATATTCCACCACACTGTATAAGCCAGGGACATATGTCCTACCTCCAGATTTACTAAAAATTAAAGAAGTTCGTCGTTAATAAATTCATTAATTAGCTAAAAAACTCTTTCTATTTCAATTTTTGTATTAAAACTTAATAAATTATAATCTCCTCTATAAAATTAGACTATTTGCCTAGGACATATGTCCGCGGATTGCACATTATATTCCACCACACAAATTCTTTTAAAGTAAAATTCTTCGGTTATTGGATGGCAGCTATTTATTATATCGATAGTTTTTCTCGATTAGGCCCGAGTCTAATCGGTTGGGATATTCGTACTTCCATCGATGAGAGAACTGCATTAAAATTAAGAAAAATTAGACTTGAAAAAGATATTTTTGAGATGTTGCAAACCGATGCAAGAGAAACTATTTCCGGATTTCAATTAGATGAATCTGAAAAAATTGAAAATCCTCTTAGATTTGTCGATGATAGTCGATTACTCTGGGAAGTTAAGGTTCCTGGTAATTCCTGTGATTTAAGTTTAGAAGATTCTGAAAAAGGGAATTTTGTAGAAAATTTTCCAGCCTATGAAGAATCCTATACTCCTAGAAAACCTGTTCGCGATGGAGAAGAACCTAGATTAGTCAGATATAAACCTCATAACGTAGATACACAACAACAAGCTTCAGCATTACTTTCACTCTGGCTCAACTGGGCAAATTTAGTCGCTAGAACTGTTTAGTTTATTCCAGCACAGCCTTGATTCTTCTCACACCCGCAGCATTCGACTCTTCTTTCAAAATCTTGAACTTTCCCAGCTCCGACGTATTATTGACATGCGGCCCAGCGCAGATTTCCTTTGAAAAATTTCCAATAGAATATACTTTTACTTTCTCGCCATATTTAGAATCAAAAACACCTTGAGCTCCTTTTTTCTTGGCCTCGTCGAGCGTCAGCTCTTCCATCTTCACAACTAATTTTTCTTTTATCTTTTCATTCACAAGCTCCTCAACTTTTTTTATTTCCTCATCAGTCAATTTTCTATCAAAATTAAAATCAAACCGAGCTCTCTCAGCAGTTATGTTAGAGCCTTTCTGATGAATATCTTTATTTTTCAGGACAATTCTCAAGGCCTCATTCAATAGATGCGTCGCAGTGTGCAATTTTGTCGTGGCCTCTGACGAGTCCGCCAATCCAGACTTGAAGACTCCTGCCGACGCTGTTCTTGAAAGTTCCTGATGTTTTTTATTTTCAATATCAAAACCCACCACATCTACTGCAATCTTTTTTTTCTTTGCGAATTCTACAGTCATCTCAATCGGAAATCCATAGCTCTGATAGAGCAAGAAAGCATCTTTAGCCACTAATTCCTTTTTATCTTTGATCATCTTCTCGAAAATTTTCATTCCTTCCTCAAGTGTCTTCAAAAATCGTTCTTCTTCTTTTGCGAGTTCTAGTAATATCATCTTTTTATTTTTTACAAGATTTGCATAGTCATCATAGATTTCAAAAACAGGTTCAGCTACCTGGACAACTGAAAAATTTCCAAGTTCTTTTGAATATCTTATTGCTCGACGGATTAATCTCCTCAACACATATCCTCTCTCAACATTGCTCGGCTCAACACCGTCGGCAATTATGAAGACACTGGCCTTGATGTGATCTGCGATTATTCTCATTGCCCTAGTCTCTTCCTCATTTTTTCCGTATTTTTTCCCAGAAATTTTCTCGATCTTCTCAATTATTTTCTTAAAAGATGAACTAAGATAATTATCCTCAAGTCCGTCGAGATTTGATATAGTCCTTTCGACTCCCATTCCAGTATCCACATTCTGCTGTTTAGCAAGATTATATTTTCCTTTTTCATCTTTTACATACTGCATAAAAACATCATTCCAAATCTCTACCCAATTCTTATCATCAGCATCAAAATTCTTCGGAGCTTTTTTATTGTTCGGCCTCCAGTAGAACATTTCTGTATCTGGCCCACAAGGTCCCGTGTTTCCAGCCGGCCCCCACCAATTATTTGCCTTCGGTAAAAACGCAATTCTTTCCTTTGCAATTCTTAACTTCATCCAGATTCCTGCAGCCTCGTCATCCTTCGGAGCGTCGCTGTCTCCTGCAAAACAAGTCACAGCCAATCTTTCTATTGGAATCTTCAAAACTTTTGTCAAAAATTCAAAACTCCATTCAATCGCTTCTTTTTTAAAATAATCTCCCAGACTCCAGTTCCCCATCATCTCAAAAAAAGTATGATGATACGAGTCGCCGACCTCGTCAATATCTCCTGTCCTTATGCATCTCTGCACATTGCACAATCTTTTTCCCAGCAGATGTTTTTCTCCAAGTAAAAAAGGCACAAGCGGATGCATTCCTGCCGTCGTGAAAAGCACGGTCGGATCATTTTCAGGCACAAGACTTGCATTCGGGACTTCTGCATGTTTTTTCGATTTGAAAAATTCAATGTATTTTTTTATTAACTCTTTCCGATCCATATTCGTATTAGAATTAGAGTATTTTTAAGTATTTGGATTTTTTAGTTATAGGTATTATGCTTTAATATATCACAAAACCCTCTTTGTGCACCACACCCTAAAAGGTGTGGTTTGTAAAGCCCCTTGTTTCCATAAAAATCCCAGGATTTTTTTGGGTCCCGAAAATATTTAATTTTCGCGGTTAGGACTTCTGGAATTCTTATTCCGGAGAGTGCTCAAGAACCTCGGTTCTCGACATGCTCAGAAATTAAAACAGCAAGTTACATCCACATCATAAATGATGTGGTTTAATTTCTGACATTAAAAAATAACTAACAGGTTTAGTTATCAAAAATTCCAATAAACTTGAAACGAGTACAAAGAGATTACTCCTAAAAAAAGACATGTATCTACTAAACGTGGACGAATTTTCTAAGAAACCTTTAAAAGAGCAGTGAGTTCAATATATATATCAAAATATATATGAAATAATATATAGGATACAAACAATATGTCAGAAAATTTCGATTTATTTTTCAGGCGGAAACCAGCGTTGATGCTAATAGCTTTAAAAAAAGTTACTCGTGCCAAGTATGGTTCGATTTTAGCAAAAGAAGTTGACTGTACATATAGTCATGCGGTTAAGATTCTCCAGACATTGGAAAGTTTAGGGCTTGTAGTATTTGAGAAAAAAGGCAGAATCAAGATAATCAGACTTACAAAAAAGGGACAGGAAGTTGCAGACCATATCGAAGCTATCAATAGGATTGTCAGTTAAGAATTTTTGTAATTTTACCTAGATTTTTCTACATTGATTTTTTCACAAAATTCTGAAACAGGACATTGAGAACACTTTGGTGATATGGGCTGGCAGATCTCTTTTCCAAATTGCACAAAAATCCCATTAAAATCCATCCAGTATTCTTTCGGCAAAATCCTTCCGAGTTCTGTTTCAGTCTGCTCTGGATTTTTTGTCTTTACCCATCCAAGCCGGTTAGGGATCCTGTGGCAATGAGTATCAATAGGCAGGACAGCCTTGCCAAAAGCAAAATTCAGTACAATATTCGCAGTCTTTCTTCCTACGAATTTTATTGATAATAACTCGGTTTCTGTCGACGGCACTTTTCCATGAAATCTTTCAATAATTTCTTTAGATACTGATTGAAGTATCCTGGATTTTTTCTTGTAGTGGCCAGAAGAAAATATTAATTTCTCTAATTTTTTTATGGGAATTTTGAGAATCTCTTTTGGAGTTGTTGCGACGGCGAATAAAGAGTTGGAAGCTTTTTCTGTATTTTTGTCTTGAGTTCGTAAGGATAAAAGACAGGCAATTAAGATTTTGAAAGGATCTGGATTGGAGCGCATATTATTCAGCGTCGTGCCTGTCATCGGATAGGCCTTCTGCAGTCCTTTCATTGTTTCTATTATTTTTTTCATAGTTCTGTCCAGTAAGTTTATAATAAAAATGTTTGGGTTAGAACAATAACCTTTTAAATAAAATCTATTTCTTATAATCAAGGCCTCTTCTCGGCCATATCCTTTTATAGGATAACTGCAGAGATAGTAAGGCTATGGCCTCGTAGCTCAGCCCGGTTAGAGTACCAGACTCTTAATAAATTTCAAAATAGAATTTTGGAACAAAGAAGGAATCTGGGTGTCGGGGGTTCAAATCCCCTCGGGGCCATTTCATAGTATCGGAGGTATCATCTGTATTCTCTGCTCGAGCATCGATAATTCTATACTATAAAATCAAAAAAACAATGGGGCACCGCACCTTAAAAGGTGCGGTTTGTAAAGCC
>CAYHOV010000033.1:0-9976 GCA_964358615.1 Candidatus Woesearchaeota archaeon
AGGCAATTATAAAGAAAAATGCAATTGAAAGTGGCACAAACAGCGAGAGTAATAATGATAAAATACCGAACGGACCCGCAACAACATTTCCTGCAACATCAGTAGTGATGCCAAATATTCCTGAATTACCCAAAGATCCAAGCCCGACTTCTGCCCAGGTATAATCTTTTTTCATATCCAACCACTGAGGCAGATTAGTATATGTCCAAAAAACCGGAGTCAAACCAATAAGCAAAATCGGCAGCATAAGCAATGCTGCAATAAAATACGGGAACTTGCTTTTGTATTGAGGATACAATGGATTTTTCTCAAGATACTCTGATTCGCCATAGCCACCCGGCCTCTGCATCATCACCTTCGCTGTCATGAACATGACAAAAAAAGGTATGAGAAGATCAAAGACAACGACCAGATGATACCACTTTATCGCTCCCTGCAGCATCGTAGAGGCCAACGGTAAAATTCCAAGAGATAACGTCGGCAAGACAATTCCAAGCATGTAAAGATTTGTCAAAGGAGCTTTTACTTCATGAGTATATTTTAGCATTTTTTCATAGACACCGTCGAGAATGACCTGCAAGGATTTTTCAAGTGTAGCTATTCTTCTCTGCTCAGAAGGCTCGTATAAGCTTGACTCAATCAGATGAAAAGCTTCGATAAACTCGACACTATAATCTCTCCACGTCTCTAAATAATTATCCATGCTTTCTTTTATTGTAGAAAACTTTCCGACTTCAACATCCCAAAAAATCTTCCTGAAATCCAAAGACAATGGCTGCTCCAAATGTTCAGAAGCAAATGATACTGCCTTTTCAAAATTACTCGTATGTCTCATATAGATAACAAGATACAAAATAGCAGGAACCATCTGCGACGAAGCTTTCAATCTCCATTCCATCGCAAGCCTGGCCGGCATGCCGTAGAGATAATAAAATAAAAATAAAGAAAAAATAAATATCAAAAACAAGGCCATAAAGGAAAAACTGTCGGTCAACAAATAAGTAGCAGTAAAAATTCCTACCCCGCCAAATAATCCCAATAGCAAAGCAGAAATAGCAAAAACTCCGACTTCCGACGGCGTCAAGTCAAGGTGCGCAATATCGATTTCTTTCTGGATTTTAACTCGATCTTTTTCTGCAAGAGTTAGTGTAAAAAATCCTCCGAGTGTCTTACACCATCTCTCATAAGTCGAAAATTCAGGAGTCATCTCTCTCTTAAATTGTTCATAACTCTTGCTATATTCTTCGCCTTCGCTCGGATTAAAACCAGCCATTTCAGTCTCTATCCTGGCGCCATATTTTCTCATAACATCGTCTGAATTCATTTTCACCTCTTCCCCTCTTTTCCAAGAAGCATTGCAACAGCAATGTCAATAAATTGTTTTTTATTGATATATCTAAATTTATTTTCTTTCTGATTAATAAACTCTTCCACTTCTTCCAGAAGTTCTGAATCGATCTTCACAACCTTATCTTTTTCTTTCTTCATGGTTACCAATAGTAACTATTAGTAACTTTATTAACTTTTTGATGTTGAATAAATCTGTCTTATTTTGTAGGTTTAATCTAAAACTATTAAAGAACTTTGTATTTTACAAACTTCTAAAAAATTAGTTTTTCTCAATCATTTTCTTACTTCTCTCTCTTGTATAGGATTTTGGAACAATAAATCTTGATTGCTCCAATTGGATTTAATATTTCACAGCTTACAGCAGTAGTTTTTCCGTCGTCCAATTGGAGGCTTAAAGAATGCCCGGCAGCTTGCTCAAAAATTTCACTCTTTACAGTATCACTCTTTTGTTTGCAAGAGTAAAATTTTTGCGATTGGGATAACAAATTTTAAGCAAATCTCTTTATATCCCGACTCTCTTCGCCTCTTTTTCAAGCCAATTCATCCACTCAGGAAAAACCCTTGAAGAAATCGGCAGGCCAACCTCTTTCATGACATTATCGGAAATATAATGAAAAGAATTATTCGACTTGACAACAAAATCCGCTTCAAGCAAATTTGGATTTTTAGTTTTCTCAGAATAGGAAACTAATGCTTCTTTCATTTTCTGTCTCAAGATAATATTATCCCAGACAGCATCCCAATTACCTGCCCATCCCTTGACATTGCCTGCGATAGATTTTATTATTTCAGCGTCGCCATTAATCAAGTCATCAGTCGGTTTTATCAAATCATCTTCAACATCATATCTCATTAAATCCACAAAACCACCCTCGACAATAGGATCTTTAGTCCAGTGTTTTCTGACTTCTGCAATTTGCAAGACTCGTCTCCACGAATGCAGGCCGTCTGCACTCTTTATTGGATTTGCGACGATGATGCAATCCGTGGCCTTGAAAGAAGTTACAGGGACACCTAAATCATTTACAACTCTATCAAAAACACCATAGGGCGAAGCACCGTGGATTGTTCCAGCGACGACATTGGCCAATGCTCCAACTCTCATTGCTTCATACAATGCTTTCGCTTCCTCACTTCTGATTTCTCCAAAAATTAGAGAACTGTCTCCCAAACGCAGACTAGCTCTAATTCCTTCAGCAGCTGCAACCTCGGTCGACTCGCCGCTGACCAACGCAGATCTGACTTTCATCGAGAGAATATCATAATTCAATTTTCTCATTTCAGTGACAGGCAATTCAAGAGTATCTTCACAGACAATCACTCTATATCTTGGCATAATCTCCAACAGCAAGCTTCCCAACAAACTAGTCTTACCGCTCGACCTTGTTCCTGCAACCAATAATGTTCTCGCTCCGTCAATTAAAAAACTAAGCAAACCCGCACCAAGCCCGTCAATCATTTTATTTTTCATAAACAAGGGCAATGTCCAGGGCTTGCTTCTATGTCTTCTCAATGCATAGGACAATCCACTCGACGACAAAGGCTGTTGTATTATCGCAATTCTAGCGCTGATATTTCCCAAAAGCAAACTAGTATCAAGTATTGGATTCGCCTCGTCAAGCGGTCTTCCAGACAACATCCTGAATTTTGCAGCCCAAGATTCAGCATCCTCGTTACTTGGAATCAAATTAGTCGCACACTCGTCAAATTCCCCATGCCTAACAAAAATCGGCGACAATGAAACAGGAGCATTGATAACTATATCCTGCAAATTTTCATCTTGGAGCAGAACTTCAATGACTCCAAAACCAAGCGTATGTCTGACTAAAATAGTATCCAAACGATTTAGATCTTCATAGCTCAAAGTTATATTTTTTGTATTTGACAGATCCTGCAGCAAATCTTTCGCAACATTAAAAAAAACTTGTCGAGTCCTGTCAAGATCAGAAAACTCTTCTGTCGAAGGCCGATGCTCGATCATAACATTTCTAGCCAGATTCAAAAGCATATGATGATCCTCAGACAAAGAATATTCAGGCGGATTCAGATGATATAAAATTTTAGACCCCTCACTTTCTTTCAAAATAAACACTGCGCTTCGGTCATATCCCTCTCCGATCTCATATTGTTTTATTATCTCAACACCGTCAGGAATCTTCGACACCATCCGAGTAAAAGTAAAATTTGGCATCACATCAGGCCTAAAGATTTCAGAATAAATTTCCCTATCTCCGATATTAAAAGAGCCAAAAAGAGGTTTGAGTTTTTTTATCAATAGTAGATCATCAAAAAAACCAAGAATCTTTTCTAAAAACCGAACATAAAATTCATTGCCAGTTCCCCGCTCGACTAAAGCTTTTTCTTTGAACAAGACAGTCTTTAATTCACGATAGGCATAGACCGGATCCCGCTTCAATAAAATATTGACAACATAGTTCAAGATATCATAGACCTGGGCCATGGCTGCGCCAGCAAAACTCAGACTTTCCGTAGACAAAATCTTTTCTTGCTTGATCAAAAAAGTATAGAGCGATGCAACTTCGGCTAACATTTTTATCTGCGAAAAATCATAGCAATAATTTCTCTGTTGCACAAAAACAACTCTCGAAACATCGCTGGCCTCAAGTAAAGCATCCACAGCCCGGGCCATCACATCTCCTGAATCTACCAAGCTCGGAACATAAGGCGCGCCAAGATAATTAATATAAATAACATTTTCTCCTGCTTCTCTGACTACTTCGTAAGAATACATGGCCGTGCCAGCTTTGAACATCATACAAAGCTTGTCCTCCACAAGCGAATTTTGTCAAAGCTCGTCTTTGACTTGCAAGCTATATACTGAAAATTTTTAATTTTTATCATATGAATTCCTCGCAAACAAATTTATCTTTTATCATTTTTCCTCTATTTTAATACGATCTTAATATAATTTATTCCAATCCGAAGTTTATAAGAATTGTTATAGAGAAGTTTAAGCAAATTTGTCCATACTAAAATGCCCTTTAATTAGGACGCTGGGCAAATTCTCAGAAACTATTTAAACCACAAAACCGTCTGAAAAATAATAAAAAGAGAACCATGGCCCAAGTTACACAAGCACCCGATCAATCTCCCATGACAGAGTTAGCTACCCGTCTCAAGGACTTGGAAGAAAAAAATAATATTCTAAAAGACCGAGTTTTACTGCTAAGCAAAAATATTCTTTCATCAAAAGAAAAATACGATCCTGCAATCGAGGACCTAAAACATAAAGCAACTTCAATGCAGACCGAAATAGAAGAAGTCAAGTCTCTCGTCAGAAGTTTATTATACGAAACAAATAAATTTGTAAAAAAAGAAGAAGTTTTCCTGGTTGAAAGGATGTTAAAAGATTTTCAGCCAATAGAATTCGCGCGCATGAAAGACGTCGAAGAGATGATTGAGGAAAAATTAAAAAACATGCAAAAACCTCAAGAACCAATAGCAAAAAATAAAAAAGAAGCAGAATTTAAAAAAATAGAGGACGATATAGAAGAGGTCATGAGATCCATACCTCAAAAATCCAGAGTCCAGGAAAATACAATGCCTCAAGAATCTCAAGTTTCCGAGGGAAAAACTCCAAAAAAAATAAAAAATTCAACCGGGGAAGAAAGACCGGAGTACAAGCCAAAACAAAAACTAAATAAACCCGAATTATCTGATTTAATATAAAGGTGATAAGATGCCAGCATTAGAAAATGTTCTAGAATTGCAAAAACAAGGATTTTCAGATAAAGAGATTTCTAAAAAATTGATGGACCGAGGAGTTTCTACTCGGGATATTAACGAGGCTATGACTCAGGCAAAAATAAAACAAGCAGTGACTCAAAGCCCTCCAAGTGAAGCAATGGAAATGGAATCATCGATCAGCGACGAAGAATCTTCCGAGCCAGTCGCAGCTGCAACAGAAGAATATCAACCTGCTCCTGAACAAGTTCAACAAGAAGAATACGCTCCTGAAGAATATGAAGCACCAGTTGCTGAAGAAGCACCAGCAGAAGAATATTATTATCCCGAAGCCCCTCAAGCCTATGCAGAAGGCGGCGAATACTATGCACCTCAAGGAACCGTCGACACAGAAACGATTATCGAGATAGCAGAACAGACAGTCAATGAAAAATTTTCAGAGTTCGAGCAGAAGACCGGTGATCTCGCACTATTCAAGAACAGGACAGAAGAAAAACTCAAAGACCTCGACGATAGGCTAAAAAGAATTGAAAATTCCCTCGATCGGATCCAACAGGCCATAATCGGTAAAGTCGGAGAGTTCGGAGAGGCTATGACATATATTCACAAAGACCTAGATAATATGCATGGCACAATGTCAAAACTCATGAGCCCGATGCTTGACACATACAGAGAATTAAGAAAAATTGCTTCTGAAAAACAATAATTTTTTAGTTTTAAAAAAATTATCTCAAAAAATATCAATGCAATTACTTAAAATATTCACGAATTTATCCTCTTAAAAAACTCAGATTGTATCATCTTCTTTTTATCCTCAGAAATTCTAAAGAAAAGTTTGAATAATTCCCCGTCTCGTCTATAAGAGAATTTTCAAACTTATCATTAGGGAAGTTTAAATTTTACAAACTTCCCTAAACAAAAATTTCTCAACCATTTTCCCAAACCTCGTCTTCTTTATTATTCCACAGCTCCTTCGTCTTAGGCTGCTGAATCTTATGTAAAAATTCATCGTACTGGTTTCTCTCTTTAAGCTTAATAAAAATCTTTGCCATTTTTTTAAATTCTACTTGACCTTCACCAAAACCCAAGTCACAATCGCCCCCACAACAGCCAGAAGAACAAATCCAAACCATTGCTCATCAGCCCAATCAGTAAAATTCGCCCAGCTTAGATTGACCCAATTGAACACATAGGACGACGAAACAACAAAAAATATTATCAGGATAAATACCAACACCCATCCGACGCCCGGCGTTACCATCTTCTCCCAATCCTTGACACTGAATGAGATCAACAAAAGTATCATAAATACGCAGACAAAAAAAACAATAGACCAGGCAGCAGTAATCTTGACAAATGTTTCTAAAGTCGATTGAACAATAAAAAAACTCGCAAGGAAAAAAGCAATCAGCAAATTTATACCCTTATTCTCTCCTAAAACCTTTGTCTTCAGCAGCAGAGCATAGACAAGCACAAATACAAATAAGAACGAGATTATTGGCATTACAAGATTTAAAACACTTAAATTTACAGCCATTTTATCCTGTTGGCTTCGGAGCCTTAGGAACTTTAGGAGCTTTTGTTCCGCCTTCCCGAGTCATTAAAACAATTGCGATGATAACTAACACAGCAACGACCAATCCCCAGAAATTTTCTCTGATCCACCAACCCAGATTCCAAGTATCATATTGTGTCGAGAATAATCCCCAACTTGAAATCGCCCATACAACCGCGCCAACAGCAACAGCAAGTCCGATATAAAAATACCATTTTTCAAGATCTCCGTCGTCACGACCAGATATAGATAATAAAAGCAAGAATACTAAAAGTATTGACAAAGCAATTCCAAATTTAGGAAATATTGTTGCAAAAAAACTCGAGACAAAATCAAACTGCAGAGAAAGCAATGCAACAGAAAGCCCTATGATGACATTAACAGCCTTGTTCTCCCCAAGGACAGTAGTTTTTTCTAGTATAGCATAGACAATCGCAAAAATCAACAATCCAGGGATGACATAGTGAAAAACACCCAAATCATACCAAGTCTGCAATACATAAGTTATATTTGCCATCTTTTATTTTCTAAGTAAAACCTTATTTAAATATCTTATCATTCTTTCTTCTCCTTCTTTTTACCATCATCACTACTATCCTTCCCTGCTCCGATGACAACGCCAACAGCAACGCCAAATACTAAAAGCATCAATAGATCTCCCCACCATCCGTCGCTAATTGCCCAAGTTTTAAATTCTTTCCAGATTCCTGTAACAGAGATTACGACGCCAATTACAAATATTCCAGACAATATTCCAAATACTATCTTCATCCACTTCGGAGCACTTGTTTGATCACCTGCAACAAATCCATACAAGACTAAAAATACAAAAATAACAGCAATGCCCACCGCGAGCCAGGGCATCAAGCCGACGACAATAGTTCTCGGCTGTTCAAAAGAAATTGATATCAATCCAATCGCCAAAGCAACCATTGCATCAATCTGTGCCTTTCCTTCCAAAATCTTAGACTTCTGCAAGATTGCAAATACAACTACAAAGATAAATAGAAACGGTAAAATCGCTTCTGTAAATATTGGTGAACTAATAACTGTCATCCTCTTTTTGTAAAATATATTTTATCTAACTTAAACTTTCCTCTTCCAAAGGCAAGTCATCATCTGCTTTAGTAACCGGAACCGCATTCTTGCTTATTACAACAACGTCTCCGATTGCTTTGATGAACTGATGTGGAACAATAATGCCCCTCGCGCCGCCAAGCATAGAACTCAAGCCAGACTCACGAGCGACAACAATTCTCCATCCATCGATTTTGTTATCAACTAGATTCAACTCTTCAATAGTCCCAAAGAGATCGCCATCATCAGTGAACACTTTTTTTCCGATGACTTCACTTATTCTTTTTATCTTTAGCATAACAATTCATAAAAAATCCCCTTTAAATATATTTCTATTTTGTGGAATATATCTTCAAGGATATAATAGGGGCCCATTTCAATGGATAAAACGCAAAACAACAACAACATTTATAAAAACTCAAATTCTCTCTTCTCCATGGAATGGAATGAGTTAACAAAAGAGGTAGTGATAATTTTTCTAGCTTCATTGATACTAGGAATATCGACCTCAAAATTTTTTGCATTTTCCTCGACAAAAAATTATCCCGAACTCTATCTTCTCGTACTATTCTTTTTTGTTCTAATCATGTTCAATATATTAGTAAAAAAATTTATAGCCTATTCTCTCGACGCAGATATTCAGACAAAATTCTGGTCCTGGTATCAAACAGGTTTTGCGCGAAAATCCCATTTTCGCAGACCAGTCCCAATGCTCTGGGTACCGCTATTACTTGCATTTATCTCCAGAGGAATGTTATACTGGCTTGCAATTCTTGAATTTGAAATCAAACCTCGAGTCGAGCGAGTTGCCCGTCGTCAGGGATTATACAGATTCTCAGAAATGACCGATTGGGACATAGCAGTGATAACTGCCGCAGGAGTTTTCGTAAACCTTATTCTTTCAGTCCTAGGATATATCGGAGCAAGTTGGGTTCCTCCACTGGCCCTATTCGGAAAATTGAATTTATACTATGCCTTCTGGTCTCTAGTCCCACTAAGTGGCCTCGACGGAACAAAGATATTTTTCGGCAGCAGAAAACTCTGGTTCATGCTTTTTGTAACAACCGCAGCAGTATTGATCTATAGCTTGATGATTTTATAAGAAATCACAAAACCCTCTTTGTGTACCGCACCTTAAAAGGTGCGGTTTGTTCGTTGGGTTTTGAGAGGACAGAAAAAAATCTTCAGCATAACAAACCGCAGTCCAAAGACTGCGGATTTTTTTCTGTATTAAATATTTTCCGTATTAAGGGATATCTTAAAAAGAATCAGTTAATCTTTAATTAATTGTTCTTCGGCGCTAGCCGACTCTATGCTAAGAGCAAAGTGCGAACAATTCGCTTTTGATAATATTTTTGAATAGCAAAAATCAAAAAGCAAATTGTGAGAAAAAATAAATCCTTAACAAAAAATTATTTTTTTCTTGCCTTTATTTTTTTCTTAGAAAAAACATAGATATACAAAATCGGCAATATTCCGACAGTATTTAAGATTCCGATTAAAATAAACCAGCCCACATGTCCATTTTTAGCAGCTTTCCATAGTGCTAAAAGCTTCCAAACCGCAGTCCAAACAATAAGTAAAATAACTAAAAACAATTCTCCCTGCGTCAACTGACTAAAAACAACACCATAATCAATCATACGAACATTAAAATATCCTGATTTATAAATTTACTTGTAAAAAGAAAAATGGACGAAGTAAAAACAAAACCTCGTGATTATCAGGATAAGATCTTTCAGACATGCACAAAACAGAATTGCCTAGTTATATTACCCACAGGAACAGGCAAGACCCTTGTCGCAATAATGCTCGCTGTCGACCGTTTCAAAAAATTCCCCTTGGAAAAAATATTGATTCTCGCACCAACTCGCCCCCTCGTCGAACAACACCTCACTTCTTTCAAAAAAAACTTGCCTGAAGATTGGGCCGACCTACAAATTTTCACAGGCAAAACCTCCGCTGAAAAAAGAAAAAAAATCTGGCAGACAGCAGAGATAATATTCTCCACGCCCCAATGCATCGGCAATGATATTAAAAAAAATCTCTACGATATGGAAAATGTTTCTCTATTGATTCAAGACGAATGCCATCGCTGCCTGAAAAATTATTCCTATACCTATGTCGCAGAAAAATACAAAGAACAATCCAAACATCCTCTTATTCTCGGACTCACAGCCTCACCGGGTTCAGACAAAGAGACCATAACAAAAATCTGCGACAATCTCGGCATAAAAGCCGTCGAGATACGAACTAGAGAAAGCGAAGACGTCAAGCCCTATTTGCAGG
>CAYHOV010000034.1:0-9802 GCA_964358615.1 Candidatus Woesearchaeota archaeon
ACATGTTCTCAGGGTAAATTAACTTTTACCCTGGGACTTTTTCAACAGAGCCAAATCTTTACATATCTTTATAAATTGTCCTCCTCTCGAAATATTATGTTTCAGAATAAAAACCGATTTAATCACGGAAATCGCGAACAAAGCACATTTAATCCAGACGCGCCAATCAGAGTACGCCTTCCACGAGGCAAAGAAATAATTGGAATTATAACTCAACGAGTTGGTGGAAGCAGAATGCTTATTTCATGCATGGACGGAAAAACAAGAAACTGCCGAGTTCCGGGAAAATTAAGACGAGAACTCTGGCTCCGCGAAAATGACGTCGTATTAGTCGAACCATGGGAATTCAACAATGAACGGGGCGACGTAATATTCAAATACACAAAAGCAGCAATAGATAGATTAAAAAATCAGGGCCTATTAAAAACTTCAGATTCTGAGTTTTAGAATGAGATCTATAACTGTAAAAAACCTAACAAAAATAAAGAAAGCCACACCAGTAATAGAATCAAAAATAAAAATAAGAATTTCTTTTGGCAAAGGTAAACGACTTACAATCCGGGGAAATGCTCCAAATGAATTTTTAGTAGAAAAAATTATCCGTGCAATTGATTTTGGTTTTGATGTAGAAGATACAATCCTATTAAAAAACGAAAACTATGTTCTTGAGTTCATAGATCTAAAAAACCATACCCATAGAAAAAATCTCAAAGATGTGCGTGCAAGATTGATCGGAACAAGAGGCAAGGCCAAAAGAACAATAGAAAACCTAACTGGTTCTATAATGGTTATACACGGAAACAAAATAGCTGTTATCGTTGATACAAAACATTTAGACATAACCTGCAACGCAATAGTCTCGATAATTCAAGGCTCAAAACATGGAAATGTATTTTCCTATCTCGAGAAACAAGGAAAGAGACGGAGAATGTTTGATGAAGAAGATTTAGGCCTAAAAGAAAATTTTAAAGATCAAAAAAACAATGAAGCCTAATAGTTTGTAAAGTCTCTTGTTTTTTAGAAAAAATTTTATAAATGAAATTTTGAGTATTAACTATCCATATTTTTCCCTTTCTATGTCCTATTAGTTCATTATGGATGGGAAAACTTATAAATCCAAGATAGTTAAGTATTTTATGTTTGTAAAACTTAAGAGGGAAGAGCAAGAAAAAATAATTAGAAAAGCTATTTCTAAAGCAGGTTCGTATAGGGCCCTATCAAAATTAGTGAATATTCCTCGTTCAACATTAACTACTTATGTTCGTGGAAATATAATTAATCTTGAAAGATTTATTATTTTAACGGATTTTATTAAATTGAGAAGAAGAGATTGTTTAATCCTAGAAACTTTGCCAAATAATTGGGGGCAAGTAAGTGGCGGCGTAGAATGTGTGCGATCTAAGAAGAGAAAAGGTATTTTTAATAAGGAAATGAAAAAGTGGCAGAAGCATCAATCTGAAAAACTTAAGAGGTGGCATTCTAAAATGAAAAAAGAAAATCCCGAAGAATATTATAAAATTCAATATTCTCGATTCAAAAAAGTTGGAGAATACAAATTCATAACAAAAAAGGGAGAAAAAGTAAGGAATATTCTTGAGAAAAATGCAGCAGATATTTTATTTGATTTAGGAATCGAATATAAATATGAACCTTTAATTCATATCGGACCTAAATATTTCTTCCCAGATTTTTTGATTAATGAAAACATAGTCCTAGAGTGCACAATGTGGAGGGGATTTCAAAAGGCCTACAAATTAAAGGAAAAAATAGAAATTCTTAAAAAGAAATATAAGATATTTGTACTCATTCCAAAACCTTTATATAGCTATTACGAGATTTTAGATAATCATCTAATAAATGGGTTAGATGAATTTGTCCCAGTAGCTCAGACTTTCCCTAAATCAAAAGTTTAGGTAAGGAGCAACAGGTAGAGCATACGGCTGTTAAATCCGTGTTCGCCTTGGTAGGCCTGATAGAAACCGTAGGGTCAGAGGTTCGAGTCCTCTCTGGGACGTTTTTTTCTTTTCTTGAGACGAGAACCGATGACCAGGGTCAGAGGCGAGGAATTTGCTTTTGATATTATTTTTGTATTTTTTAAATCCAAAAGCGAATTCCGAGTAGAGTCCTCTCTGGGACATATATTTCTCAATTTTTTATTTTATTAGGACGAGAACATTCAATCTATTTTTACAAAATCTCCAACTTCAATCTTATTCTTCTCAACAAATCCCCCATTGACTTCTAAAACATATTTCGCACTAACATTAGAAACATAACTCGCACAATATTCCTGTTTGCACGGAACAGCATTTTCAATATGGACAATTTTTAGATTTTCATCAATCCAGATAATATCTAACGAAATCAAAGTATTCTTCATCCAAAAACTTCTTATATTGTCATCGTCAAAAACAAAAAGCATTCCAGAGTTCTCTCCTAAGCTCTCGCGGAACATCAATCCTCGCTCCTGCTCTTGAATAGAATCCGCAATCTCGACATTTACACATTTATCATCAAAACAAACTTTTTTTTGCCCACTAGAAAAATAAATCAAAGCTAAAATAAAAAATACAATCAAGGCTATAATCAAACTTTTTTTCATCCAGCTTTTTTTCATAAAATAACAAAACAAGACAAATTTATAAACCTCTTTATCCATATAAAATTATGAAACAATTCACAACCGAACAATGGATTGGAATTCTGCTCGTCATCGCTGCAGTGTTGATCTGGGCCCCGATTCCATTCATCCCAGGCCAAACAATCGGCGCACTGATCGTCCTGATTATTGGATTATACAAATTATTCAAATAAAACCCGATTAAAAAAGAGGAGGATTTATATATCTAAAAGTTTTCAGATTTCTATGGGATTAAAAGAGAGATGGGCCAATTTTTCCTATTGGAAAAAAGGAGGACTTATTGGACTGATACTCAGCATCATAATTAGTCTGCCATTAATTTTATGTTATCTTCCCGGAGATATTGTCTATTTATTTGGAAGTTATGGTCATAATCCTATTGTTAGCATTTGTACACAAGGAGTATTGAATATTAATTATCCTTTCGCATATTTGACGCAATCTCAGATCATCTATTTATTACCCTATCTTCCAAAATTAATTTTAGGCCTCTATGCTTTTATTTTTAGCAGCATTTCTTATATGTATATTAAAATAATTTTTGCCAATATTATTCTTCTCTCAATAATCGGATTACTCGTGGGCCTGATAGTCGGACTTATCAAAGATAAAAAATTCAAATATCTGATTGCAATATTCGTAACTATTCTTGTCATTGCAGGCATTCTATACTTTACCCTCGGTGTTTCTCGCTGCGAGCCTTCTGAAAATAAAGCAGATTGCTATAGCCTGATCTATAAAATAAAAGGCCAATCAATTTGTTCTGGGCAACCGGATCTAGATTATTGCTATTCCGATGTTGCTTATAAGCTCGGAAATATTCTTATTTGTGAATCAATCTCAGACTCGCTTCAAAAAGATGTTTGTTTTAAACTGATATCTCATTCAAAAAAAGATCCGACTATCTGTGAAAAAATTTCTTCAGCAGAACAAAAAGATTCTTGCTACGGTTTCATAGCTCTATCATTAAGAGAAGATAATTTATGCAGATCAATAGTAAGTCTAGAAAAAAAAGACGACTGCTATAGTCAATTAGCCTATTCTAAAAAAGATCCTACCCTATGCGGAGAGATTTCAGGACAAAAAACAAAAGATTCTTGCTATATGATTCAAGCGACACAGGTGATGAAAGATTCTTTCTTCTGTTCAAAAATATCTGAAACCTCAAGAGACTCCTGCTACTCAAATTTCTCAGAACAATAAATGTAATAAATAACTACGATAACGCCACTGCCAACGGCACACCACCAATATAAAAAATATCTTTAGAACTAATTATTTTCAATTCTTTCGCTAAATCACAAGATTCTTGACCTACAATATTATAAGTTGCATCTTCCATTTTCGTATCCTCTAAAACTTCTACAACTTCCCCTCTTGTTTTCTCTTCTCCTCGAAAAAAAGTTCCACTCAAGTCTAATTGCTTCTGGCCTTCTTCAAACTTTCTTCCAAGTAAATTCGTATCACATAGGGCAATAATCAATCGATATGCCCTATGAATCTTTAATAACATAAAATTAACCTCCGATTCTGCAGACAGTAATTCCACATGTTGGACATTTTCCCTTGGACATCTTTGTTCCTCTCTTTGTCTTTGATTCCTTAGGGTCCTTCATCTGAACTTTCTTCTTACATTTCACGCAATATGCTTCAACCATTTTTACCTCCTTTAAATTTATTTTGATTATTTAATATCTGAAACTTGTTTCCTAGTTCCACAAGCAAGACACCTTATAAACTTTCCCCCATCCCCATCAATCAATTCAGTATCTGGCTTTTTGCAATTAGGACATTCAACATAACGCTTGACATACTCTGCAATTTTTTCTCCGATCCTCGCAGAATTTATCTTCCTGATGAAAATAAGCCTCTCTCCAGCCACTTTTCCCGACGTAGCCAACTCACCCAACAGGAATTTGGCCAAATGCGCAGGATCCCGTCTTAGACAGCCCGCGATCTGAGAAAAATTAGAGACAATCGTCTTAGTCCCTTCAAAATGTCCTTCTGGTTTCAAAATCTCAAATCGATTGCACGCTTCAACAGGCTTGATAGTCTCATAGGCACTGTCCAATAATTTCTCATAATCTTCCATATCAATGAAAAAATAACCGTCTTTTTAAGGTTTTTTAGAACCCCTTAGATAATATGATTACTATAAAGTAACAACAAAAGAAAGATTTATATACTTCCAAAACCTGAAATTATAATGGAATCTTCAAACCAAGCATATACCGAAAGCGCAAGAAGAATGCCGTTCATTGGCCTACTGGTAAGAGTGCCAGAAAAAAGAAGCCGAATTCAGATGAAGTGCATAGCAAGATTTGCCCTCGATAATGGATCAGACATAGAATCAGCGACGAGAGAGTGGTGCAGAACAGGTTTAGCTCAGGCCTTTTCAATGTACTATGATGAAAATCAAGGAAGCCAAGATATTTACGAAAAGTGTATCAGATTTGTGAGATAATAAAAAATAGAAAATCTATGCATCAGCCACTCAGATTCGACGATTTCTATCAAGACGACCCTTCAAGAGAATTACTGGATAACTACGACGCTTTAATATAAAATCAATAAATCTATTCTAAATGACAATAATACTTAAAAAGGCAAATTATTTTTATTAATTATGGTTGATAAAAAAGAGAAAAGAACAAAAGAAGATCGGTTCAAATCTTGGGGCGGTTCAGCGATAGCACAATTTCTTGCTAACCAGGGTTTTTGTATTTATCATGAAATAAGTGAAAAAGATTGGAAAAGACGCATAGGAGAAAGTTATAGAGAACATGAAAGAGAAATGGGCAGAAAACCAGTAAGATCTCCGTCGGTGCAACTATTAAGAGCTTTTGCTAACGATAATCTTCTTCCTACTGAATGGGATACTCGACCGAGCATAAGAAGTGATCTTGAAGCAGCTTCAAAAAAATTCGAATTTGAACTTCCGCCAGAAGGAGAGTATTTTCTACTTGGTTTTTATGCTAATCATGACATTGAAAGTGATGAAAGCACATTATATAATCCGTCGTGGACAGCACGTGTAAAAACATTATTTTGCAAGCCAGATCTAATCGAAGAAACTGCAAAACATCTTTCGGCAAATACTCCTTTCTCGGTTTTAAAATATGCTTATCCTGGTCAAAGATTTAGATTTCCGAAATTTGCACTCTATACTGACGGAGATGTGGTGCGCCAGTCAGGAGATGTAGGGACAAGAGATTATGCGGCCTATGATGAGAAAGCAGAAAGAGCAAAAGAAACGAGAAGATTTTTTGAAGGTATGAAAGAGGGTATGGATGCCCTAAGAGGAGCTTCTTTTTAATTAGTTGTGATCTAAATTATATTCAACTAACTTATTATTTATCTAGCTCATTAAAACTTAAAAACCCAACATCCATAGAAATATATGGCCCAAGAGGAAAAAATCCTGGTCGAGTCGCTATCTCCCATAGAGCGGAAGATTCTTCCAGTACTGAATGAAAAACTGCAATTGATTTCTAGCATCGCCCAAAAAGCAGGATCCGACGAAACAACCGCTCTCCGAGCTCTCGAGTTCTTGAAAAAAAAATCTCTCATCGAATTGAGCACAGAATCAAAAAAAATAGTTCAAGCAGGAGTCAATGGCCTGCTCTACCAAAAAAAACATCTTCCAGAAAGAAGACTATTGCTCGAGCTCGAAAAAAGAAGATTCATTCCAATAAATGAGATCTCTGAGATTGGCGATTTGAACGAGAACGAGGCCAAGATTTCCATCGGAGTTCTCAAGAAAAAAGCTCTGGTAAATATTTCCCAAGATCGCCTGGTTCTCAGCGCAGAAAAATCCGAGATCACAAAAAAAATGCTCGAAGAATTATTTCTAGAAAAACTTCCAATAGACCTAGACTCGTTAAAACCCGAAGAAAAATTCGCACTTCAAAACCTCCAGTCAAGAAAAGATATTGTCGAGATAATCGAACAAAAAACATTTTCAGCAAAATTGAACTCGCTTGGATTGAAAATATCAAAATTAGATCTCGATGAAGATTTGATAGAACAATTGACGCCAAAAATAATTTCCTCAAACTCCTGGTATGGGAAAAAATTCCGACGCTATGACCTATCAAGCCAAGTCCCGAGAATATATGGCGGAAAACCGCATTTTGTGAATCAGGCAACAGAATATGCAAAAAAAATATGGCTCGAGATGGGTTTCAAAGAGATGTCCGGCAATATAACTACAAGTGGATTCTGGAATTTTGATGCGCTCTTCACAGCCCAAGATCATCCTGTTCGAGAGATGCAAGACACTTTTTTTATTAAGAATATCGAGAGTTCTCTACCAGATAAAAAATTAGTCGAAGCTGTAAAAAAATCCCACGAAGGAACCGGCGAAAGCAAAGGCTGGCAATACGAATGGAATGAAAAAGATGCAAAAAAAGTTTTGCTGAGGACACATACTACTTGCCTGTCTTCACAGACACTGAAAAAAATTTCCGAGTCCAAGGAATTTCCTGCAAAATATTTTGCGCTTGGCAAATGTTTCAGGAACGAGACAGTAGATTGGAGCCATGGATTTGAATTCAATCAGACAGAAGGTATTGTCGTCGACGAAAACGCAAATTTTCGCCAGTTGCTGGGATATCTCATAGAATTTTTCAAAAAAATGGGCTACAAAGAGATAAGGATCCGTCCAAGTTATTTCCCCTACACAGAACCAAGTCTAGAGATTGACGTCTGGCATCCAGTCAATAAAAAATGGTTCGAGCTAGGCGGAGCAGGGATGTTCAGGCCAGAAGTCACCATTCCACTGTTCGGAAAGCACATTCCAGTTTTAGCCTGGGGCCCTGGATTTGACAGAATAATCATGGAATATTTTGCCATCACAGATCTACGAGACATGTATAAAAATGATATAAATAAACTTCGCGAGATGAAATTTTGGCGACGATGATAAAGATAAGAAAATATCAAAAAAAAGATAAAAATAAAACAAAGGAATTAATTGTAGAAGTATTCAAAGAATTTTTTAATAAAAATATAATCAAGAAATGGGAAAATTTTGAGGATTACTCTATTTTTTATGTTGCCGAAGAGGGTAATAAAATAATTGCCTGTGCGGCATTGCATGACGACGGTAAAGGTATTATCAAATTGAAAAGAATGTATATGTTAAAAGAATATCGAGGAAAAGGGATTGCACAAAAAATATTTGATAAACTTTTAAATTTTGCAATAAAAAGTAAATTTAATTGTGTAAGATTATCAACAGTCCCTGAGATGGAGCGAGCTATCAGTTTTTATAGAAAAAATGGGTTTGTTGAATTAAAAAATGTAAATATTAAAAAAGAGTTTCCTGAATTAAAAAATGAATCTGTAAAAGATCTTGTATTTATGGAGAGGAAATTAAGATAAAATGGAAATAAAAGGAGCACAGGAAAAAACAGTGAAACTAATTGAGGAGAGATTGAAAAAGAAAGGCCTTAAGTCCGACGTCGATTTAGTCATGACTCATTTAGTCGAAGAATTTGGAGAGATTGCATTTCAAATCAATAATGGCAAGTTAAAAAGAAAAGAAGTAGATGTTAATAATATTGGAGAGGAAATTTCAGATTGCATGATGTTGTTAATGATGTTGGCCAAACATTATAATATCGACCTTGAAAAAGCTTTAATTAATAAAATGGAAGAGATAAGGAATAAAACAAATTAAAATGGACATAAAGAAAAAAACCTGGCCTCAATATTTTGAAAAAATTCTTAGCGGAGAAAAAAACATAGAACTGAGATTAGCAGATTTTCCTCTAAATAAAGGCGATGTCCTAATTTTAGAAGAATATGATCCAAAAACAAAAAAATATTCAGGCCGTGCAATAAAAAAGAAAGTCAATAATCTTGTTAAATTCAATCCTGCTGAAGCACATTCGATGGAAGACATAAAAAAATATGGATTCTATGAAATAGAAATGGGGGAGACTGTAAAATGACAGACTGCATATTCTGTAAAATAGTAAATGGAGAACTCCCAAGCGCAAAAATTTGGGAAGATGAAGATTACCTCGCTGTTTTAGACTCAAACCCTAATACAAAAGGCCAAACAATTGTCATGACTAAAAAACACTATGATAGTTATATATTTGACATGCCAAAAAACGGCTATAAAAATTTCATGGCTACAACAAAGAGAGTTGCAAAACTTTTAGAGAAAGGCATCAATGCCCAGCGAGTAGCTCTAGTCGCCGAAGGCATGGGAATAAATCACGCCCACATAAAATTATATCCCTTGCATGGCCTTGAAAAGAAAAACCAAGAAATTTTCCCACCAGCAGGAGAAATATATTTTGATAAATATGAAGGATATCTATCGACGAGACTTGGCCCAAAAAAACCCATTGAAGAACTGACTAAACTCGCAAGGGAGATAAGAAAATGAAATTTCTTCACTCCAAGAGGTGGAGCTTCAGATGACCGTAGTGACTCTTAACAGAAAAGAACTCGAGAAAAAAATAGGAAAAATAACAAAAGAAGTAGAAGAAAAAATATCCATGTTTGGCACTACAGTCGAATCAGTCGACGATCAAAGTATTTCCATTGAAGTATATCCGAACAGGCCAGACCTTTTGAGCTTACAAGGGTTCTCAAGAAGTATTTCTCAATATCTTAACAAACCGAGCATTGCAGAATTTAAAGTTCAAAAACCAGAAAAAGATTACGAAGTCATAATTGAAAAGCCTGTAAAAAAAGTTCGGCCCCATACTGCCTGCGCAATTGTTAAGGATTTAAAACTCGACGACGAAAAAATCCGAGAATTGATAGATATTCAAGAAAAATTGCATTTAACATTGGGAAGAAAAAGAAAAAAATTAGCAATAGGGATATATCCTCTTGAAAAAATAAAATTGCCCATAAGATTTACTGCAAAAAAACCAGATGAAATAAAATTCATCCCGCTTGAGATGGATAAACCAATGACAGGCCGACAGATTTTGAGGCAGCATCCGACAGGCCGCGAATATGCGCCACTTTTAGAAGATTCAGAACTATATCCAATTTTTATCGACGCTAATGACAATATTCTTAGCATGCCTCCGATAATAAATTCCAGAGATACAGGCAAGATTACCGATAAGACAAAAGATGTTTTTGTCGAATGCTCTGGCTCAAACCTTGCATACCTGAAAAAAACAATAA
>CAYHOV010000035.1:0-2025 GCA_964358615.1 Candidatus Woesearchaeota archaeon
CTCCGCCACCTCGGCCAAATCCGCCACTACTTCCTCGGTCTCGGAATCCTCCGCCACCTCGGCCAAATCCGCCACTACTTCCTCGGTCTCGGAATCCTCCGCCACCTCGGCCAAATCCGCCACTACTTCCTCGGTCTCGGAATCCTCCGCCACCTCGGCCAAATCCGCCACTACTTCCTCGGTCTCGGAATCCTCCGCCTCGGTCTTCTCTAAAATTCATCATGTTGGTCATATTAATCATATTAAGTTATTTAAATGTTCATTTATAAACTTATGCAATAAAAAAATTATGTGCAATCCGCGGACATATGTCCTAGGCAAATAGTCTAATTTTATAGAGGAGATTATAATTTATTAAGTTTTAATACAAAAATTGAAATAGAAAGAGTTTTTTAGCTAATTAATGAATTTATTAACGACGAACTTCTTTAATTTTTAGTAAATCTGGAGGTAGGACATATGTCCCTGGCTTATACAGCAATAAAAAAATTATAATTTTTTCCAATTAAATATCGCAAAAGCAATGATCGCAATCAGCGAGCCTACTAAAAACCATTCCCAACTTATTGTTGAAACAGATGATTGAGCCATATTTGTTGCAGGTAGAGATAATTTTGCAGATTCCATCGAAGCTGGAGCAAGGTCTGATAATCTCTGGGAAAAATTTGGTTGTGATCGGTACCAGGCCAGAAAACTTGTGAAAATTCCCAAGATAAGTGCTACTGGCACTAGACCTCGAAGTTTTGAATAGATATTTGATTTTTTTGGCGAGATAACTATTAATTTATTTGCGATTTTGTAGATGTCTATTTTTTTGCCTTTGACACTCCAGAAAAATTGTTTTGATTTTTCAATTATGCCTGCTTGGAGAAGTTTTTTTAAATTATATTCTACAGTATTTACTGGAATCTTGAGTTCTCGAGCTATATCTGTTTCGCTGAGTTCTTTTTCTCCAAGCAAACTTGCGATCTTCTTGCAGGTAGAATTGGAAATCACTTCGCCAAGTTTTTTTGATTGTTCGTCTTCGAGAGAAAAGAGTAAATATTTTTCAGCCATCTTATGCGAGCATCATCGGACGAGGATAGTAGCCATAACTCTGTTCTTCATAGGGTAATTTAATTTTATTTATCTCGTCGATAGTATTAAGATCGTTGGCTTTTATCATTTTATTTGAAATAGTATAAAGAACATCGTCCAAATACAAGCTTCTCCGGATATCGCTACTTCCTCCTGAATAATAATATCCTGATTTTTTGAAAGATTCATTATCTTCATTGTGAGTTATCTTTCCCTTGAGCTCGAATCCATTTTCAAGAGTCAACTTGTAAACATATGCACCGCTGAAAGTGAATTGGCCCTGGTCGCTCTTTGTCTGGCCTGTTTGCAATTCAGCGACGACCATCGGAATCACTAGAAGATTTTTTTCCTTGTCAAATAAAAATGCTTTGTGGTCGCTGGTCGCAAGACTTTCTGTGCCTCTATCGCCGATGATGACCTTGCTCATCTCAATTGGATTTTCTACGTCGGAAACGTCGAATAGGGAAATCTTAACTCCTTGGATCGCAGTATAGTAGACCGCGCCTTCTGTGTGGACTTTATCAGCGTCGATGCTTGCGTCCACATCTTTACCGATTCCGATTATGTGATTTTCATCGTATGGATGCAGATAGTCTGAGTAGCCCGGGATTTTCAGTTGGCCAAGTATTTTTGGATTTTGTTCGTCGGTCAAATCTATAACAAAAAGAGGATCAACGTGCCTGAATGTTACCAGGTAGGCTCGATTTCCTAAAAATCTGACAGAGTAAATACTTTCGCCAGGAGCAATTCCTTCGACAGAGCCAGTGATGTTGAGATCTTTGTTCAATATATAGATATTGCTCGTCGATGTATCTTTATTATTAGAGTAGCCACTTATTGTCGTCGCTATCCTGAAATTGCCATTGTATTCGTCCATGGAAAACTGATTTAATATGTGGCCTGGTATTTGGCCTGAAGCGCCAAAGATTATATTTCCGTTGTCTATGG
>CAYHOV010000035.1:2035-9672 GCA_964358615.1 Candidatus Woesearchaeota archaeon
AGATCTTGTTTATCATTGTCTTTTGCTCTTCAGAATCAGAGCACGGAGCTCGGAAACAAACTCGGGATGGATAATCATATTTTGTATAGGTCGTATAAATATTATCTTCAGAGACAAAAATATTTTGTGTTACTCCGGAAAGCAAAACTTTCTCCGACGTTTGGCCGTTGTTAATATTCAGGGATAGGATTATTGTGAACTGATAGTTGGATTCATTGAGTTCAGGATAGTAGATAGAAGTTGGGCTGATCTTTTCTACTTGGCCATTTTTCATGAGAGCAGGCATTATAAAAAAATCAGGATAGAGGTATTTATTAGAGATTACATAAACATATTCTCCAATCATCCTTGCGTCGAAGTATTGTCCGTCGATAGAGATGTTCTGCTCGAGTTTTGGTGTTTTTCGGTCTTCAACATCATATACATAGATATTGGAACGAGATTCTTGATAATATGGGGGAATCAGGCAGTCTGTTTTTGTATCTGCACATGCCACGTCGGCCATTGGAACCGGGATTGAACCGGAAGATTGAGAGAAAATTATTAATTTGTCTTTATTTATGAAAATATTTTTAACATCTTGAGAAAAATTTAATTCAGAAAGTATTTCTAGATTTGAAGCAGGATAGGCGTTCAATATAATTATTTTATTTCCAGTAACAGTGTAAATATATTTTCCGTCGTTCTTCACCATATCTGGTTCGTCGACGCCAGAGACTTGAATGTTTGTTGTTGAAAACTCAGAAGCTTGTTCAGCAGAAGAACCAGTAGTCATTGTTACAGGAGCTAATGCATCTTTTAACATGCCTCCAAAGAAACCATAGTTACTGGATGATTGATGAGTCTTAATATAATCTACAATATCTTGGGTTGAATTGAATGTTTTTAGGTCTGTGTTTTCTGATGGCACTATTGGTTTTGGCAACATGAGTGCAATTGCTATGAAGATTATTATGAATCCAACTGCAATTGAAAGCAGGAACTTATTTGTGTTTTCCATAAAGGATTAAGAAAAAGGTTATATTTAAATCGCACGATGAGTTCAATCCCAGTGGAAGTTATTCTAATTCAAGAGTTTTGGGCAATACTGCTTCTAGTTCTCGAGACTCTTTAGTGATTGGGCAAGTCAAAATCATCAGTTTTGAATTTTCTGAAGAACAACGAAAAGTAGCGACGCACATATCTCCTTCCTGTCCAGGATGGACGCAAACTCTATCTCCTTCGGAGTATGTTTGGCCAAAAAGAGTAATATCTAGAGGAATGCCAACCATGGCCATGGAAGGACAGCCATAGCAGAGTGGCCCTTTTCTCAAGTCTTTTACAAATTCGTCAAAGGTTTCGTAAGATGTTTTCATTTTGTCTTTAGAAAAAAATTGTTTTTAAAGATTGTGGTGATAATGTCAGAAATTAAACCACCCCATTTATGATGTGGATGTAACTTACTGTTTTAATTTCTGAACATGTCGAGAACCGAGGTTCTTGAGCACTCTCCGGAATAAGAATTCCAGAAGTCCTAACCGCGAAAATTAAATATTTTCGGGGCCCAAAAAAATCCTGGGATTTTTATGGAAACAATGGGCTTTACAAACCGCACCCTCAAAAACTAATTTTTGATACTGAGGAAACAAAGTTTCCGAGGTGATCGGGAACTTCAAAATGCCTAAAAAGTTCCTGACACATTCAATTCTCGAGAATTGAAGTTTTTAAGGTGCGGTGCCTCATTGTTTTTTTGATTTGCATAAAATAAAATTCGTAAGGATTAAAAACTATAAACTCCTGATAAAAGAATGAGAAAAAAGACAAAGCGTGAAATTGAGAGCAAAGAAAAAATAAAAGAAGAAGAAAGTTTTCCCATAAAGATAGGATTGGAGATTCATGGTTATCTGGACACTCAGGAAAAACTGTTCTGCAAATGCAAGACTTCTGGCGAGGAGAGATTGAACTCGCGGGTCTGTCCGATCTGCACTGGCCAGCCAGGAAGCAAGCCGATGATGCCGAATCGCGAGGCTGTGAAAAAAATTATTCAGATTGCTTCGGTTTTAGGATGCAAGATAAATCATGATAAAAATTTGGTCTGGCAGAGAAAACACTATTCGTGGCCAGATTTGCCGAAGGGATATCAGAATACTATTTCTGGCGCCTATTCTGTGCCTGTTGCAGAGCGGGGAAAATTCAGAGGAATAAAAATAACAGAGGCGCATCTGGAAGAAGATCCGGCTCAGTGGAATCCGGAGACAGGATCTGTAAATTATAATCGTTCGGGATTGCCTTTAGTAGAGATTGTGACTGATCCGGATTTTACCGACGCTGAAGGAGTTGTGGAATGGCTTCAAGCTCTTCTTCATTCTTTATCTTATATAAAAGCTGTGAGAAAAAATGCAGGAATAAAAGCAGATGTTAATCTTTCGACTTACGGAGATCGGGTAGAAATGAAAAATCTGAACTCGCTGGAAAGCATAAAGAAAGCTATTGAATATGAAACAAGAAGACAGCTGGAGAATTATAGTAAGGGAATAATCCAAAAACAGGAGACTCTTAGATTCGACGAGAAAAAAGGTATAACCATGAAGATGCGTGAGAAAGAAAGTTCGGAAGATTATCGATTTATACCTGATCCAGATTTGCCGGTGATAAAATTAAGTGAGAAAGAAGTTAAACAAATTGAGCGCGAGTTGCCTGAAATGCCTGAGATTAAACTTAATAAATTATTGAATAAATATAAGATCGACAAGAAAAGCGCAGAGATTCTTGCAAAACATCTTGAGCTTGTTGTATTTTTTGAAGAATTGGCGAAACATGTCGATGCTAAAAAATATATTTTTTGGATTACTGTTGAACTATTGAGAGTTTTAAACTGGAATAAAAAAACTCTTGAGGAAGTTGACATAAGGCCGGTGCATCTTGCGGAATTGATACAGGCGATTGATAAAAAACAGATAACTGAATTAAAAGCAAAGCAGATAATGAATGAATTTTTTCCAAAATCTTTTTCAGTGCTTAAGAAAGTGAAGACAGAAGCAAAAATATCGGATGAAGAAGTCGAAGAATTTTGCAAACAGGCCATAAAAGAAAATCCAAAAGCTGCTGAAGATTTTAAATTAGGAAAGCGGGAGAGTTTGAATTTTTTAGTTGGAAGTGTTATGAAACTCTCGAATAGGAGAGCTGATTTTAAGACTGCGAGAGAAGTCTTAATTAGAATTTTAAGTTAAAGAATTTCTCGGCAAATTCTTTGAGATAATATTTTTTCTAATTCTTTTTTTCGAAATAATACAGAATTTCTACATCTAAAACATCTATACATTGCATAACATCCGCCAAAACCATCTTCTTGCATACCAATTAATAAAAAAGTTGTTCTATCTTCGCAGACCTTGCAATGAGCATCAATTAAATGAGGGGCCATCAGAAAAAATATTTTTATGAGTTTATAAAATAAACGTAAACAGTGATTACCTGAAAAAATAGCAAAGAGAATATATATGTTTTAGTATAGATTTATTTTTAAAGCATGATTTACTAAAAGAATTCATGATTACTCCGAATGAGGGCTATGACAACTTAGAACCCCAATATTTATTCGCGGAAATTGGAAGAAGAACAAGAGAATTTCAAACAGGTAATCCAAAAGCAAAAGTAATCAAATTGGGAATCGGAGATACAACACAACCACTACCTCCCGTTATTGTTAACGCGATGGAGGATGCTGCAAGAAGATTGGGGACAGTCGAGGGATATCGAGCATTTGGACATTACGGCGATGAGCAAGGGATGGGAGATTTAAGAAAAGAAATAGCTGCCCAATATTCAAAAAGAGGAGTTTCATTAAAACCAGAAGAAGTTTTTGTGAGTGATGGAGCAAAATCAGATTTAGGAAATATTCAATCTATTTTTGGAGCACAAAATACTGTAGCAGTTCCAGATCCTGTTTATCCTGCTTATCTTGATGTTACTGCGATCAATGGAAGAAGCGGGGAATTTGATAAGAGAACAGGAAAATACAAAAGAGTCACTTATATGGCATGTACTCCTGAAAATAATTTTTCTCCAGGAGTTCCAAAATCAAGACCAGATTTAATTTATCTATGCAGTCCAAATAATCCAACAGGCGCAGTAATGGACAAAAGCCAGTTAGAAAGATTTGTAGAGCATGCAATAGCAACCGACGCTGTAATAATCTTTGATGCTGCTTATTCTGCATTTATTGCAGATCCAAGTTTACCGAGAAGTATTTACGAAGTCGAAGAAGCAAAAAAATGCGCGATCGAAGTTCAAAGTTTTTCAAAATCAGCTGGCTTTACAGGCCTAAGACTTGGTTGGACAGTTGTTCCGCAAGATTTAGGATGCAAAGGCGAAAGTCATGGAAGATTACATCAGCTTTGGAATAGAAGACAGACAACATTCTTTAATGGAGCTTCAAATATTGCCCAGATGGCAGGACTTGCAGCTCTAACACCCGAAGGGCATGCCCAATGCCAAGAGATAGTTGATTATTATAAAGCAAATGCACGAGCAATAAAAAGAGGATTAGAAGAAGTTGGATTGCAAACCTTTGGAGGAGAGAATGCTCCCTATATTTGGGCGAGAACTCCGAATGGAATGAAGTCCTGGGATTTTTTTGATAAATTATTGAACGAAGCAAATGTCGTCGTGACTCCTGGTTCTGGATTTGGGCCAAGCGGCGAAGGATTTTTTAGATTAAGTGGTTTTGGTTTTAAAGAAGACACAGAAGAAGCGATTGGAAGAATAAAAGCAAGATTAAAATTATAAAATGGCAGAAACAGAAACTTTTCAAGATAGATTAGAAGCACTTAGATTAAATCCTAATGCAATTGAAGAAGTCAGAGTCGAGTATGACGGAGAAACAAAAGTAATCCCAAATGTCGACGGAAAAAGAGGAAGCTTGCTGGTTTTTTCTGCAATAACTAGCAACGACGGGAGAATTAGTCCAGAGGCTGCAAGAAAGGGTTTAGGAATTTTTGGAGAAGAGCTAAGAGCAGAGGCAAAGAGAGTTCCAGGAAAACATCCTAATATTGATTTATTAGAAAATATTGCAGAAACAGGAACAACTGCTCCGTGTTATGTTGTGCGAAAAGATTCTTTCAAGCCAATGCCAGATGGTTTAAATCGAGAAGGACTAGAACGAATTGCAAGAGAATTTGGAACACCATTTATAATCTATGATGAGAAAGGAATCAGACAGACATTAAGAGGAATTAATTCTGCTTTTGCATGGAATCCTGGATTTAGAGAATTTTTTGCAGTCAAAGCATGTCCTAACCCATATATTCTTGAAATATGCGCACAAGAAGGTGCAGGCGCTGATTGTAGTTCTGCTCCCGAGTTAGTTCTTGCCGACGCTGTTGGTATGAAGAAAGAAAAGATCATGTTCACTTCTAATAATACTTCTGCTGATGAATTTAGAGAAGCAAAAGATCTTGGAGCAATAATTAATTTTGATGATATAAGTCATATTCCTTTTTTTGAAAAATATGCAGGAAGGCTTCCTGAGCTCGCTTGTGTCAGGTTCAATCCAGGACCAGAGAGAGTCGGGAATTCTATAATTGGGACTCCAGAGGAAGCAAAATATGGGCTGACAAGAAAGCAAGTTTTTGAGGCATTTAGAATGATGCAAGCAAAAGGCGTTAAAAGATTTGGCCTACACACGATGGTTGCGTCGAATGAATTAAATAAAGAATATCATATCGAAACTGCAGTCATGCTATTTGAGTTAGCTAAGCAAGTCAAACAAGAAACAGGAATTGATGTTGAATTTGTAAATACTGGCGGAGGCTGGGGAGTTAATTACAAACCAGAACAAAGACCTATTTCTCCTCGAGAAATTGGAGAAGGAGTAAAAGATGCTTATGATCGGATTGTTACAGCAAATGGATTGAAGCCGATAAATATTTTAATGGAAAATGGAAGATTTGTAACAGGACCTAATGGCTGGCTTGTAATGAGGGCGAGACATCATAAAGACATTTATAGACAACATATTGGAGTTGATGCGACGATGGCAGACTTCATGAGGCCAGGAGTTTATGGTGCTTACCATCATCTAGTTGTTCCTGGAAAAGAGAACGAGCCCCATAATCAAGTCTATGACGTCGGCGGAAGTCTATGCGAGGGTTGTGATAAATTTGGGGTTCAGAGGCCACTTCCAAAAATAGAAACAGGAGATCTAGTTGTTTTGTGCGACGCTGGTGCGCATGGAAGAGCAATGGGATTTAATTATAATGCAAAGTTGAGATGCGGAGAACTTTTACTAAAACGTGAAGGAGCAGAAAGAATAAGAAGAGCAGAAACTCAAGAAGATTATTTTGCAACGCTCAATTTTCCTGGTTCAAGATTTGGAGATTTAGCACACGATCTTAATGTGATGTAACGTGATTTTTTATCGTCGTCTGAGAGTCTTTTATTAATTACTGATTTAGAATTGTTTTATTATTCTTTTTTCTGCAGATTTTTTCACTTTAGATTTCTTGGCTGATTTTTTTATTGGAGAAGTATTTTCCGAAGCTGCTGGAACTTTTTCAGAAGTTGGAGGATTTGAGGCTGCAGAAGCTGCGAAGGCTGCGCGTTTTTCTGCTAATTTTTTCTGATACTCTCGGTTGGATTCGCATTCTGGATTGAAACATAATTCCCATGGCCTTTTTCCTTGGCGGATTGCTAACAGCAACGGAAATTTACAGAATTGACAAAGTTTGTTTTTGTCATCTTTATCTTTGGAAGGTTTGATCAGACAATTTGGGGGAAGAGAGAATGTATTTTTACAGGCAGGATAGCCGCTGCAGGCAATGAAAAATCGACGGGAAGTCCGATTATATAAAATCCGCAGATTATCTTTGTTGCATTTTGGGCAAATTGTTAAGGTGTTATCTTTTTTTTCATTTTCCCAGACTTCTTCATTGGCATCTGCCAGAGCTGTACCGATCTCGAGTTCATGGGCCCGCATATCTTGAGTGATTTTAGTTATTGTTTTTTTTGCAGTATCAAGTATTTTTTCTTCTTTTTTCTCTAGGTCTTTATTTGAAACCTGCATCTCTTCCATTTCTGTTTCTATTTCACGGGTAAGGTCTTCTTCGACGATGATTGGAGAATATTTCTGAAGAGTCTGTATCATCTTCAATCCGAGAGGAGTAACTTCGATGGAACGCTCTTTTATGTAGCCTCGGCTGTAGAGTGTTTCAATTATAGAAGCGCGAGTTGCTTTTGTTCCAAGATTTCTTTTTTCAAGTTCTTTGACAAGAGAAGCTTCTGAATATCTTTTTGGAGGCTGGGTCTGTTTTTCTTCGATTCTTAATTCCTTTATTTCAACTTCGCCATTTATAGTTGGCACTTCAACTTCTTTTACTTCGGATTTGTAAACACTAAGCCAGTTTTTCTGTTTTATCTGAAGTCCTTTTGCATAGAATTTAAGACCGTTTGCATCGACTGTAATTTTTTTGGATTCGACAATTGCTGGCTGACAAAAACAGGCGATAAAACGATGCATTATCAGATCGTAAAGTTCTTTTTCTGTTTCATTAGAAATTTTTCCTGACTCGCCTGTTGGGTAGATAGCAGGATGAGCTGGGTCGGTTTTTTTGCCTTCTGTTGGTTTTTTATTTATTGCATATTTTACGAGCTGAGTTTGT
>CAYHOV010000036.1:0-9449 GCA_964358615.1 Candidatus Woesearchaeota archaeon
AAAACAGTGAAGATGCGAGCTAATTTTGATAACAGTATGGAAGAGCCAGAAGTTTTGCCTGGAAAAGTTCCAAACTTACTTCTTAATGGAACGTCGGGAATTGCAGTTGGGATGGCCACAAATATGCCTCCCCATAATCTTAATGATGTTTGTGATACCATAATAAGTTATGTTGAAAATCCTGAAATTCCTATTGAGGAATTAATTAAGACAATCAAAGCCCCAGATTTTCCGACAGGCGGCTATGTTTCTGGAGAGATAAAAGAGATGTATTTGACTGGCCGAGGAAAGATGGTTGTACGAGGAAGAACAAAGATCGAGGAGAATAAGGGAAGAGAGAGCATTATTGTTACGGAAATACCTTACCAGGTAAATAAAGCTACGCTGGTCGAGACAATTGCAACTCTTGTCAAGGATAAAAAATTGCCAGATATTTCTGACTTGAGAGATGAGAGCGCGAAGGGAAAAGTAAGAATTGTTATTGAATTAAGAAAGGATGCTGACTCTAAATTTACTTTAAACCGATTGATGGAATATACTTCTTTGCAGGGAAGATTTGATGCAATAATGCTTGCGCTAGTTAATGGAAAGCCTAAATTATTAAATTTAAAAGAATTAGTCAGGTGTTATGTTGATCATCGAAGAAACGTTATAAGAAAAAGAAGTGAATTTGATTTGGGCAAGGCAGAGGATAGACTTCATATTGTTTTGGGATTGATGACTGCGCAGAAAAATATCGACGAGATTATTCATTTAATCAAGAAATCTAAGACTACTGCAGAAGCTTCTGAGGGTTTGCAGAAAAAATTTGAATTAAGTTTGAAACAGGCCCAGGCGATTCTTGAAATAAAATTACAGCAGTTAACAACTTTAGAAGTAGAGAAATTGAAAAAAGAAGAAGACGAATTAAAGCAATTGATCATTGAGTTAAGACAAATTTTAGGTGATGAGAACGAAGTGTTCAAGCTTATCAAGAAAGATTTGCAGGAATTGAAAAAGAATTATGGCGACGATAGAAGAACAGTCGTCTCTGGAAATGTTCGAGAGCTTGAGGAAAAAGATTTGGTAGAGAAAAAAGAAGTTGTTGTCACTGTTACTGGCAAGGGTTATATCAAGAGAATGGATCTGAAGCAGTACAAAGAGCAGAATCGAGGGGGAAAAGGTGTTATCGGAACAGAACTTGCGACTGGGGATTTTGTGAAACAATTGTTGACTTGTTCGACGCACGATTATATGATGTTCTTTACAGATAAGGGAAAAGTTCATTGGTTGAAGGCGTTTGAAGTTCCTGAGATTGCTAAGTATGGAAAAGGAAGGCCATTAGTCAATCTTCTTGAACTAAAAGAAGAAAATGTAACTTCAGTAATTTCTGTAAAAGAATTTAAGGATTATTTGTTGATGGCGACGAGAGAAGGAGTTGTTAAGAAGATTGCTTTGGAAGAATTCAGCTCGCCGAGAAAAGGTGGAATTAGGGCGATTGATTTAGAAGGCAAGGACGATGTTTTGATTGAAGTTAAAATGTTAAAAGAAAAACAACAGATTTTATTAGTTACTAAGGATGGACAAGCCATCAGGTTTAATTCTGACGATGTTAGAGCAACAGGAAGAGCTTCCTATGGTGTGAATGGAATTGATTTAGCAAAGGGCGATAAAGTTGTCTCTCTTGAAGTTTTGAATTTAGAAGAAGCAAAGAAATATTCTGTGCTGACAATCACAAAGAATGGCTATGGGAAGAGAAGTGATATTGAAGAATATAGATTGACAGGAAGAGCATGTAAAGGCGTTATAAATTTGAATGTGACTGACAAGACAGGCGACGTCATAACTTCACAATCTGTGCAGGAAAATGATACGATAATCGTGACGACTGGAAAAGGAATTGTCATCAGGACTCCTGTAGATAATATAAGAATCATGGGAAGAAATACGCAGGGCGTCCGCATTATCAAACTTCAAGACGGAGATTTTGTAACAGATTTGGCCAGTGTGCCGATTGTCGACGGGGTTGCGGTGGAATAGATTTTTTGAGAAAATTTATTAAAAGATAATTTTACTGTGTCGAAAAATTGAGAAAGTTTTCATTAATTATTCTTAAACTTTAAGATGAACTTATTTTCACAAATGATTTTTAGTTAGGAAATATATAGTTATGCTTTCCGGTTAAAGCTCTTTCACGATGGGCCCAATATAAGTCTCTTCTATCGCACATCGATCTTGAAACATCTAGGCCTAACTCTGAGAATTGAACATATGCTTGTGCGAGTAGAGTCCTAAATCTTCTTATTCTTTGAATAGCTTCGCTGGAGGGGATATCTGGTTCATTTAATCCTGCAAGTAGTCCATCATCTAATGATCGAATTCCTTTTTCTAATTTTCGATCATACTCTAGAGAAGCAGAATCACTAACAGGGCTTAGTCTGTCTTCTTCGGTCAATAGTTCTCTAATATCTAATTCTCTTGCTTTTGTGCGATCAAAATTTGGTATCATTGACAAAATGATTATTGACGGTTTTATAAATCTTTCACTTTTTTTGGATTTTTGGAATCTGATTTAAATTGCGCTTCGCTTCTATTATTTGGCCGACTGGCGTCGGTCCGACTAGAGAGTAATTGATAACTTAACTTGGCGGTGTGAAAATTTATGGATTTTTATTTATTTGGTTTTAGAAAAATTTATAAAGAATTCTTAGATTGTTGGATTACAAAATTCTATATTTTGCAGGAGTTAAAATGTATTTGATGTTGACTGATCGTTGCAATATGTCTTGCGGACATTGTTTTTTTGATTGCAAGGAAACTGGCGAAGATATGGGCCAAGATACTTTTAGGCAGGCTGTTGATCTAAGTCGAGATGAAAATATTCTTCTGGGTGGAGGAGAACCGACGGTTCATCCGGAGTTTTGGGATTTCTTGCAATATGCGTTAGATCGTGGGAAAAATGTAGATATTATCACCAACGGAAAGAGAACAAAAGATGCTCTGAAGTTGGCCAAACTGAGTCGCGACGGAATAATCCATGCTCAATTATCCCGGGATATATTTCACGAGCCGGTCGATAAAAAAGTTGTTGAAGCATTTAAAAAAATTGGAAGGTTATATAATTTTCAAGAAGCTTCAAGTTTAATACCTCTTAAATCAGGCCGTGCGAGAAATTTAGAAGCAGCGTTGGAAGGCTGTCCCTGTTTAGGGCCATTTGTCAAGGTCAACGGAGATATTTATCAGTGTGGATGTGAGAGTTCTCCTGTTTTAGGGAAAGTCGCTGACGGAGTTCTTCCAAAACCTTTGATTGGGCGATGGACTTGTTTTTCTTATTTTTCCCATAAGATTTTTAATGTCCTTGGGAGGATTGCGAAAAGAGATCTTTTTCCCTATGAGAAAAAAATTATTCGAGATGATCATATTTTTTGTCATGAAGATTTTCCTAGAATTTGTCATTATGTTTTTAGAAGTCTTGCAAATTCTCCGTATTATAGAGATCGAGCAGATGTTCATGAATATGTCGAAGATCTAGAAAAAAGATTTTTCAAAATATTAGAACGAGCTTTGTCGGCATGATTAATCTAATCTTATATTATTTCTCCGAAATTTTATAGTTTTAAAATTATCTCGATGATAGAAAACTACAAAATTTCTACTCGATTTCATAAATTTAATATATCTAAAATTAATAATCTTTGTAATTTATAAAATCTCGCCAAATCCAATCAATCGCCAGTGGCTATTGATATTTCTTGCAATTCCGGCTGACTCACCTTTCAGTGGAACAACTGGAATTTTTAATGAAAGGTCAACTTCACCCTTTTTTATCTTTCTAACTGTTCCGACGGTGATTGTGGTATTTATGCTTAGCATCAATAATTCTAGTGGCCTTAGTTCTTGGACTTTGTCATGGGCATCTGTTCCAAAAAGTTCTTTGAACAGTTCGTATTTTATTCTTATTTCTGATTTTATTTCTGGAAGATTTCCTATCGTCGATGCAACACAACCTGAAAGTGCGTCGGATTTTGTTAGGCAAGGATCAAGATCTGTTTCAATTGCAAGACTTCCTCCTGGAGAAGCTTCTTGAATTTTGTTATCGCCTTTTTGCATTGAAACTATTTTTGTTTTGACTGTTTGATATATAAATTTATCATGTTTTTTATAGCTGTATCCTGGTTTTATCTCTATCTCGTCGCCGATTTTTAATATCCCTTGTTTTAATGCTCCTCCTAAAACTCCGCCGTGTAATTTATCTATCTCTGTTCCAGGACGATTAATATCAAAACTTCTTGCTACTAGGAATATTGGTCTATCTTTTGTATTTTTTTGTTCTAGCGGGATTTTGCAAAGAGCTTCAAGAATTTTATTTATGTTAATATTCTGCATGGCTGAGACAGGTATGATTTGCGAGTTTTCTGCGATGGTGTCTTTGACGAATTCTTTTATTTTTTTGTAGTTTTCTAGTGCTTGTTCTTTTGTAACTAGATCTATCTTGTTCTGGACAATTATAATATTTTTTACTTTTTTTGCATTAAGCGCTACTAGATGTTCTCGAGTTTGAGGTTTTATTCCCTCGTTTGCTGCGATAACAAGAATTGCTGCGTCCATTATGGCTGCGCCAGAGAGCATCGTCGCCATCAACATCTCGTGACCTGGTGCGTCGACAAAAGTCACATATCTTTGAGGTTTTCCTTTGCTTTCTGCGTCGATAGTATATTTTCCATTTTCTTCTTTTATTATTACGTCGGCATAGCCGAGTTTTATCGTGATCCCTCGTTTTAATTCTTCTGAATGAGTATCTGACCATTTTCCTGTCAACTTGTAAAGCAGAGTCGTTTTTCCGTGGTCGATGTGGCCGACCATGCCTACATTTATCGTAGGCAATTCTGTTACATCAATATTTTGTTTTGGCATGATTTTATAGCGAGAGTGAGTTTTTAAAATGTTTTATTCAGCTTGGATTCAGCGATAGATATAAAAACCTGTTTCTGGTAAAATATTTATCTATAAAGAGGAATATGAAGCTTAATATCAAAAAAACGATGCAAGATTACACTTTAAAAAGTGTTGCTTGTTTGCACTCGTTTTTTGGAGACAGAAATGCAACGCCTAGAGGACGCAGTTTTAACCAGCATTTCTGTATAATCAATAAAAAATATATTGTAGTTTTTTCTTTGATATTTATTACTGCGTTTCTTGGCATTGTTCTTGCTTATCCAAATCCAGGACATCCGGCGAGCCAGGTCGGCTCAGGGACTTTTAATGGAACTGCAACAGATTCTTGGACTTTTCCAGGAACTGTAAATGCAAATAAAATCTGCCTTGGAGGCAGTGCTAGTACTGATTGCGTCGATGTTGATAGTGGTTGGCCGTCGGGAAGTTCGGGCGGTGGCGGTGGAGTAGATAGTACTGTTTGTGATTATGGCATTAAACAATTAATGGCTGATGGATCAACGTTTTGTGCAGATCCGCAAACAGGCGGCGGAGCTGCTGGAACTTGTAGTTGTTCTTGGGCAGATATTACTGATAAACCTACTGATCTTGGAGGCGGAGGAACAGATACACGATGTGATACTTCTGATCAGTGTACTCAGGTATGCATTGGCAGTGATTGTAGAAGCAGTTGGCCTGCGGCTGGAATTGGTGGAGGAGGATGGACAAAAACCGGGACGAGTGTAACTTTGTCGACGACTACAGATAAAGTTGGAATTGGAACAACTACGCCAGGTGCTACGCTTCATATTGATAGTGGCACGAATGCAATTGCATTTAGGCAGAGTTCTAATGGTCGATTGAATATAGATGCTACCGGAGTAGCTGGTGGAAGATTTACTGTTCTCGATACTGGAAATGTTGGAATCGGAACTGCGATACCGACGGAAAAATTAGAAGTAAACGGGAAAGTGAAGGCAACTCAACTTTGTATTGGTACTGATTGTAAAAGTGCTTGGCCCACGACTAGTGGCGGAGGAATAACTTCAGAATCTGATCCTCAAGTTGGAACATTAGATGCAAGTCAATGGTGCAGGGCAGCGAGCGATGGTTCGAAGGTTATGTGTGATAGAAATCCCCCAGTACTTACAGAATCTGATCCAAAAGTCGGAGCAGTGACTAACAGTCAATGGTGTAAAGGAGATGGATCTAAAGTACAATGTAATCAAAATGCTCCTGCGAGTAGCCAATGGACGACGAGTGGAAGTAATGTTTATTATAATACGGGGAATGTTGGTATTGGAAATGCAGCTCCAGGAGTAAAATTACATGTAGTAGGAGATATAGTAGGAATAAAGGTTGGAGCCACAGCTGATTTAATAACTGCTTCTGGAACCGGAACTACAGGACAAAGTGTTTGTTGGTCTACAATGACTATTTCGGGCGTTGCAGGTGCAGCATTAAGAAAATGTCCTTCAAGCAGCGCAAGATATAAAGAAAATATTGTTGATTCAAATCTTGGATTAAAAGAAGTGATGAAATTAAATCCAGTTACATTTGATTATAAACAAGGTTATTCTGAAGATCGTACAAGACAAATTGGATTTATCGCAGAAGATGTAGAAAAAGTAAGTCCATTATTGATTGTTAAAAATGAAAAAGGACAGGCAGAAGATGTGAGATATGATAGAATGACGACGGTATTGACGAATGCGATACAAGAGCAACAGAAACAGATTGAGGAATTGAAGAAGATTGTCTGCGAAGATCATCCTGAAGAAAAAATCTGTGGCTAGTTCTAAAATAATATCAAAAAATATAAGAAATTACTTTTTCTTTTTATCTTCTTTTTCAACTTCTACTTTTTCTATTTTTTCCTGGACTTCGCCGAGGTTTTCGCCTTTTTTTCTTTTTCTTACCCAAGTTGTTTTTAATGGATCTCGGCCCAAAACTACATTTTTTCTGCATTTAGAAGAACAATAGAATTTTATTGAACCATCTCTTTGTATAACTGTGGTTCCTTTTGGGATTTCGTACATTCTTTTACAAAATGAACATTTTGGCATTATCTCGAACCTCCAGCTATTGCTGTTTCAGGTTTTCTTACATAGAGTGAATAGTTATCATTATTAGAATCATAGAACATACCAACTGAATGTCTTTCAAGTCTTGCAGTCAATATATCTCTAAGTTTTGATGCAGCGGTTTTATCCCAGGTACCAGGCAATCTGAATGTTGGTTCAGAATCATCTTCAATTGCAAGAGCGATTACTGCTAAATCAATTTCATCAGAACCATCCCTCAATAATCCTCTTTGTGCAGCTACCAAAACATCCTGTTCAAAACCCATATTAACTGAACACTCCTTTTGAAATTTTTCCTTTTAATCTTCTTGCTTCGATTTCTGTTTCTCTTAGCATTAGAACGTCTCTTTTTCTTATTGGTCCTAAAACATTTCTTCTTAATTGTTTTCCTTGGTTTCGTCCTCGGAGAACTCGGCATTTTACTTGAGTGACTTCGCCCCGTGTTCCTGTTCTTCCGACGATGACTTCGACAACAGCTGGAACTGCGCCACCTTCTTCAAGAATTTTTTCAGAACCTTTGGAAGCTCCGCCAGAACCTTGCTTCTCATCAGTTTTCTTACCTTTATCACTTCCCATGTTAAATATTAAAATTTAATTATAGCGAACCGATTTCTCGAGCAGAATCGCCAGCTTCAATAACTGCAATCGAAGAGCATGGAACTTTTATTCCAACTGCACCGCCAAGTTTTTGCTTTGAATCAGCTTCAACATATTTTACGCCTTTTTCTTTGCATAAAATTGGAAGGTGCTTAATAATCTCTTTGTTATCAACATCAGAAGCAACAACAACTAGTTTAGCAACTCCTCGCTCAATCGCTTTTGTAACTTCGTTTATACCCTTGTCTACTTTGCCAGTCCTTACTGCTTTCGCAACAATATCGTATACAGATGCCATTTTGTCAAATTTAATTTAATTATCCAAAACCTTTAGAGAAATAATTATTCCTCCCTAATAATAGGTCATTGGTTAATATTCAAGTGAAAAATAGGTTTATAAATCTTTTTAAAAAGTTTTTGAGAAATTAATAATGTTCTGGAGAAACAAATATTGCCATGGCAGTTCTCACTGCATGTTCAAATTCCATTTCTCGAGTATATAATCCCTTTGTCAAGATTCCATTTGTTCCAGAAGTCTGCCTTATGCGATCTTGCTCGTCTTTCATCAGCTCTTTGATTATCGGCCCAAGTTCTTCGCCTGCATTTAATTTTTTTCTAATCCATTCTGGCAATAAAATCTCACCCGAATTTCCTATCCCTATTTTAGAATTATCTTTGTTCAATATCACAACCCAACCGCCAAGAAACATTCCATATTTATTTTCATGGACACTTCCTTCGAGACCGACGCTGTAGTCTGAATCTATTTTTTGAAGAGCATTTTTTGCGCGATTTATTGCGCCTGCAATCCCTTCTTCGTCGGTAAGCGGCATTGCAGCGACGCCAGATTGGGTTTCAACAGAAAAAAATTCGGCAGTCGGCCAAACGCCGCCGATTATTTTTCTGACAGCACTGACTTTGGCTTCATTTGTAGTACCGATGGCGATCTTCATATTTTTTTATTGATCTGGACTTTATATAAATTATTGTAGTGTTTTTTATCACATAAATTCTTTTAAACCATAAAAATTTCAAAGAACAATGGCAGACGAAAGAAAATATTCAGACACATTGCTTAAATTTCTTGGGCAGATAACAATAAAGGCCTATAGAACTGCGACTAGGCCTGAATATCATGAATGTTTTATTCAGGCTCAAAGAGATTTAAAAGATGTAGTATTATCCGACGAAGAAATAAGATTAGCAAGATCTATACTTGAAGAAAGAGCACGGGAAACTGAGCGAGAACCGCTTCCTGGAGGATTTTCTGGAGAAGGCGATTAAAAAATTATTTCCAAGTCACTGCGACATCGTCAGTTCTTTCTCTTGGTTTGATATCTATTTTATCCAAGTCTTTTTCAAAAATTTTTTTCTTGAACATTTTCCATCCAAGATAGCCGATCATCCCTGCATTATCTACCAACAATCCTCGTTCAGGACAGAAAAATTTCACATCTCTTTCTTGGCACATTATCTTGCACATCTCCTGCAATCTCGAATTACAAGCTACTCCTCCGCCCAACAATAATTCTTTTTTTCCTGTATGAGCCAAAGCCCGCTCAGCAGCCTCGACAAGCATTGCAAAAGCAGTCTCCTGCATCGAGAAAGAAAGATCTTCCATACTATATTTTTTAGAATCAAGCATTTGTTTTAATTTTGTCTGCAGTCCTGAAAAAGACACGTCCATTCCTTTTATCGAATAGGGCAACTCAATATAATTCTTTGATTTCGACGCTAGTTCTTGAATTTTTGGTCCACCAGGAAAACCCATTCCAGCATGCCTTGCAAAAGTATCAATAAAATTTCCAATTCCGAGATCCAAAGTCTCTCCAAAAACACGATACTTTCCTGCTTCGT
>CAYHOV010000037.1:0-9123 GCA_964358615.1 Candidatus Woesearchaeota archaeon
GGTTGCGACGAAAGCTTGTGTAAAATGTATGTCCACTCATGACCTGCACGAAATGGGCGCAAAAGCCATAATCTCAAATTCACTTATTCTATCGTTGAGGCCTGGTCGGGAGATTGTGAAAAAATTCGGCGGCATTGGAAAATTTATGAATTATTCTGGAGTTAATTTTACTGACTCGGGCGGATTTCAGATGTATTCAAAATTCATCTACATAAAGTCCGACGATAAAGGTGTGACTTTTCGCAATCCCTTCTCAGGTGAAAAACTTTTCATAACTCCTGAAGAAAATATGAAGATGCAGTTGGACTTGAACAGTGACGTGGCCATGTGTCTTGACTCGATGCCTCTCTACAATCATTCGAAAGAAGATATTGCCGAGGCTGTTCGCAAGACATTGCTCTGGGCCAAAGAATGCAAATTAAATCACGACAAGCTGCAGAAAGATATTCCTGAAGAAAAGCAGCAGATATTATTTGGAATTTTGCAGGGCGGAGTCTATCCCGATCTGAGAAAAAAATGCGCAAAAGAAATGATCAAGCTAAATTTTGACGGCTATTCCATCGGCGGTCTAGGATTAGGAGAAAAGCCAGAAGAAGAATTCAAAGCAGTCAAGATACAAAAATCAATAATTCCTGAAGACAAGCCTGTTTATCTTATGGGAATAGGAAATCCGCCGGAAATTGTTGAAGCGATCTATCATGGAATTGATATTTTTGATTCAAGAATGCCGACGCAGAATGCTCGTCGAGGAACTCTATTCACTTCAAAAGGAAAATTAAAGATCATGAATAATAAATATGACCGAGATCCGAAACCGCTTGATGAGAATTGTGATTGTTTTGTCTGCAAGCATTATACTCGAGCATATCTGAGACATCTGCTGATGCAGGATGAGATGAACGGCAAGAGGCTCGTGACTTTTCATAATCTCTATTATCTTCAGAGATTGATTGATCAGGCCAAAGAGGCAATCAAGAGCGGAAAGTTTGAACAGTTCAGGAATAAGATAAAGAAGTTGTACGCGAAGAAGTAAGTGAAATAAAAAATATTCTCGTTGAAAGTTATTTCAGTTTAATAAGAAAATCTTGCAGATTGCTTGTGTCTTTTTTCTTGCACTTTTCCAACAATTCTTTTAGTGTTTTTATGTAATCCTCGTCGGGATTTGCAGTTTCATCTAAACAATATTTGACATCGAAAGTTAAGTCATTCAATATCTCTTTTCTTGATTTTGATTTGAAAGCTTTCTTTGCCGCCAGATTTTTTGGAAGTGCTTCATACTTTTCAATATTAATGTAAGAATTAATCTGTGATCTTAGTCTGCTCTTTGCTATTCTTTTGAGTAACATAAATATCTAGAGCATTTCTTATTTATATAATTTCCTGAATTGAGCTTAATTATGTTAATCTCTCTTATTCGCCAATTTGACAGAAATGATTAAGAGCTAGAGAATTAAGTGCTTGTGAGCGAGCAGAATCAGAATTATCCTACTAAACTCTTAAACCAGTTAAGAATCTTTTGTAAAAGTCCCTCACTTACGCAAGTTCCTGAAACACAAACATTTGAAGAGCATTCAAAATTGTTTTCGCAAGTTTTATCCCCTTCTAATTGTTCCACAAAAGAACCTATATCTGAACAAAACTTATCTGATTTTCTGTGTCCAAAAGGATAACATTTTCCCTCAAGAGGGCAAGAATCCTTGCATATAAGAGATTCTATTGAAATATTACCTTTTTCTTTTATTTGACAATTTCTTTCCCATTTATTGCACAATGAATTATCACCTGATTTACATTCTTTAAGAAATCCTTCACACTCCTCAGCACTTGCTCCGCCAGCATTCGCTATTGGTTTTTCAAAATCATTATAACATTCTTCAGATACACTAAAGGAATTTACTCCGCACTTACTTTTATCGCTATAGCATTTATCTTGACAAAATTCTTTTGCATAACTTTGCCAAGTTTCAGAAGATTTGCAAGAAGATGGATCATTGTGTTTTTGCTCTTCGTTATTATAACATTGCCAATAAGCATATCTGAAGCCTTTTCCGGTTATTGCAACTATCGTCGTATTTCCTTCAGGCAGGCAATTAAATTCTACATACTCATTATTTCCATCGATTATCGTGTAAGCATAGCCGCCACAAGTGCTTTTCCACGTAAGCCTTTCCCCGTTATTGCCGGTTACATCGACTAGACACGTGCCACCCTCAATACAATAGAATCGAGAATTATCTTCAGCAGTATAGCATTTCTGAGGCGTTGCTGCATTTTTAAATATACACTTAACCTGTTCTTTTACTATGCTCGTTACTGCGGGAGTAGGCATTGTCTTTGCAGTTATATTCGGCGTTAAGGTTGGAACAGGGATTCCCGTCGGTGTCGTCTTTGCAGTTACATTTGATGTTGAGGTTGGAACCGAGGTTACAGTCGGTGTTGTGTTTGCAGTTACATTCGAAGTGGGTATTGGAAGAATTATAACAGGCGTACCTGCTGTCGTGTTTGCCGTTACATTTGGCAGCGTATATTCTATAACAGGAGTCGTTATTACTGAAGTGTTATCTTCTGCAAAAACTAAGACAGATAGACTAATTAGCATCAAGAAAAAAAGTGGCAATATTATTTTTTTATTCATCCTATTATTTTTAGTTAAAGATTATTTATAAAACTATCTCAATCTTTGTCGTGCCTCAATCCAAGCGATATTGTCTTGAAATCAGTAGTTTTTATGCACAATAGAATATTTTTAAAATTATTCGCAAAGCCCTTCAGGACTTCTCGGATCTTTCCAGTCTTCAGGAAAAACCACAAATCCAGTGACCTGTTCTTTTTTTATGAGTTTATCTCCGCTGCAATATATCAAAAAATCCGCACAACTAGTGCCGTCGCAGATGGCTTTTGTAAAAGTCTGATTTGGCCCAAGTTCTGTCTCTGATTTTTTAGCCATTCCAAATATAGTTGCAAATACTAAAATCACAAGAATACCGATAGCTATCCATTGTCTATTCATGTAACTACTTTAGAATTATACCTTTTAAGGCTTTTGCTCTCGCTTCTTTAGCTCATCCATTATCTCCTTACCCGAGACCTGGCCCTTGAACTTGGCCATCATCAATCCCATGTAAGCATTCAAGTTCAACCCTGGTTTTTCTTTGATCAATTTTTCTATCTCTCCTGCAAGGTCGATTTTCTCCTTGGCCATTGCTTCTTCAAGTTTCGAACCAGCCACAATTTTTTGCAGCACGATCTTCACATCACTCTCGCTTATTTTCTTTCCTACCTGGCCAAGAACTCCTTCGAGAATATCCAGATTCAATATCTTCATGACTTCTTCTAAACTTTTATTGTTCTTGACAGATATTTCCTTAGGAAAGACAACCAGCATTTTCGCGATCAAGCCCGGATTGTTCAGTACCTGGACCAGTGACTTAAAATCATCGACTTTTTTATCCTGCAAAATTAATTTTATGAGTTCGTCATTCAAACCAGATTCTTTCAAATATCCTCGCAATTCCTCAGCCAGCTTCGGCAGGTCTTTCTTGACTTCATTTATCAAGTCCCTCGATATTTTCAATAATTTTAGATCTGTCTCAGGATACATCCTCGCAGATCCTGGCATTGGCCTCAAGAAATTAGTGCTTCCGTCTTCCCGAGTTCTTCGAACTTCTCTTGCGCATTTTTTTTCTTTGATGCATTTCTGCTGCCGATCTATTTCTAAATCAACAGTTTTTACCATTATCCTTGGATCCTGAAAACCCTTTATCTCGACGCGCTCGCTTCCTTTTATAGAAATATTCACATCCTGCCTTATTGTGCCAATTCCTCGTTTGACTTTGCAAGCCCGAAGTATCTCTCCAATTTTTAATGCAGCTTCTTTGATCTGTGTGGCAGTTTTCAGATCAGGCTTTGTCGCGATTTCAACTAAAGGGATTCCCAATCTATCGAGCCTATATTTTTTTACATTCTCATTACCGCCATCGCTGTCAAGGTCTTCGCCAGCAACCGGTCTCGCAGCATCTTCTTCCAGCATCACAGTATCAATGCCAACTTTTCCGTCGCTAGTTTCAATAGATCCTTCATAGCCTATCAATACGGTCCTCTGAAATCCCGAAGTATTGCTTCCGTCAATGACCGTCTTTCTCATTATCTGCGTTACTGGTAAAATTTTACAATTCAATAGAAGACAGATTTGCAATGTGATTTTCAGCGCTTCTTCATTCAGAGCATGCGGCGGTTCTTCGTCAAGTTCGACCAAACAATTTGTATCATGATAATAATATTCAAAAGTCTTGTTCTTAGTTTTCTCATATTCTGCAGCGACGTCAATCTTGCCTGTCTCTCCTACAACTAGATTTAATTTTCTTTTTATTTTTCGCAGAGGCTCATCATTTCTCAACAAACTAGGGCAAGAACAGAATAATTTTTTAGTATTTAGCTGCTGATGTATCTCCAGTCCAGACTTCAGACCGATTTTCTGATAATCTATTTTATTTTCCTTTTCCATGCTACTTTCTATCAACCGGCCTTTTTATATTTTTTACCTAAGGTAAAATTTATTAATAGAAATCATTCTCCTATCGCTATGATAAAAGGAATAATCTTTGATTTTAATCGAACAGTATATGATCCTGAAACATCCGAATTGACCAAAGGAGTTCTTGGTTTGTTATACAGATTAGTAGCTCAGAGATATAGATTGTGTCTTATAAGTAAGAAAACCGCCGAAGACCGAGCAGAACAGATTTCTGAATTAGGCCTAGATAAATATTTTGTGGATATCCAAGTTATCGAGGGGAATAAAACCGAACAAAATTTTGAGAGATGTATGCAGGTCATGTCCTTGGACGCTTCTGAGATCGCTGTTGTCGGCGATAGGACAAGGGAAGAAATTCGTCTAGGAAAAAAATTTGGCATGAGGACGATTTGGTACAAGTCAGGAAAATTTGCAGCCGAGATTCCCCGAGGCCCAGAAGAAGAGCCAGATTACACTGTCACAAGATTAGAAGAGATGGTTGAACTTTTAGGATAAGTTCTCAAAGCCAGATTTCTCAAAAACTTTTAAATATCATTCTCTTGATGATTTTACCTAAAAATGGCCGATACAGATATTACTCCTGCAGAAGAAGAAGTCCTGAAAGAAAAATCAAAAAAAATCAGCATCCGAGAGGCCTGCTCCTACAGTTTCATGGACGGTTTTGGCATGAGGTACATAACTCCATTTGCCGTCGCCATCGGTAAGAACAATCCCCATCTTAATACCTATGTCGGCTTTCTCACTTCAATTCCCTCACTCCTCGGAAATCTTTCCCAACTTCTCACAGTCCGCGCCATGAACAAGAATATCTCTCGAAAAAAATTAGTTTTTTGGGGCGTATTCTTGCAAGCACTGATGTGGCTGCCTCTTATTCTAATGTCCTACTGGTATTATTCCAACGGCCCAAGTTCTTCACTTTCACTATCTTCTTTGGTTTTTATTTATACTCTCATGATAATTTTCGGAGCTTTCGCAGGACCTGCCTGGAGTTCCATAATGAAACAGACAGTCACAGGAAATATCGGAACTTATTTTGGCAAGCGAAGCAGAATTGCAGGTTTTATTGCTCTAGCTTGCATGCTCGTCGCTGGTTTTATCCTCGACTACTATGAAAATACTTCTGTCTTCATCGGATTCACAATAATATTCACTGTTGCTTTTTTTGGTCGGCTCGGATCAGCCTATCTTTTCATGAAACAATATGAACCTCAATTTAAACCCCAGATAGAATGTTATTTTTCATTTACCCAATTTCTAAAAAAAATGGCCTCGAACAATTTCGGAAAATTCACAATATTCTATGCTCTAGTCTCGCTGACAACAGCCATTGCTTCGCCATTTTTCGCAGTCTATATGCTAAAAGATTTGAATTTCAGCTATCTTCTCTACATGGCCATAATCATAATACCGTCGATAACAAGCCTGCTCACAATGTCTGCCTGGGGAAAATTTGCCGATGCCTATGGGAACTTGAGAGTAATGCGGATTTGTGGAAGATTTATTTTTATCCTTCCAATTCTCTGGGCCATTTCAATATTCCTGACCGGCAATCGAATTTTACTATTGGTCTATCTATTCACTCTCGAAATATTTTCAGGCTTTATTTGGGCTGGCTTCAATCTTTCAGCAGGAAATTTTATTTATGAGGCTGTCACAAAAGAGAAGATTGCGATGTGCGTATCTTATTTTAGCGTGCTCGCAGGATTCGGTGTATTTATTGGGGCCAGTCTCGGAGGATTTTTGTCGTCGTCAAATATTGGCTTTTCGAGTTTTACTCCAGTTCTTGTAGTTTTTCTGATTTCAGGAATCTCTAGGCTAATTATTTATTTAATTATGATGCCGAAGATAAAAGAAGTTAGGCCTGTCGAACATTTCCAAGACGAAGGCCTTTTGTCTATCGGAAAATTTTTCTCTTCAAATCTTATCAGCTCTATTAATTTTGATATCCTCAGGCCAAGATGGTTCCACCACTAATTTAATTTGTGGCGCATGCGTTACTGCTTGCAAAAATAACACAATCTCTCTGGTTTAACAAACCTTTAAATAATCTTTTTTCTTCTATTTTATATAATGGAGGTTGAGTTATGCAAGAAATAAAAAAAATTTGGATTCTTCCAGTAGCAAGAATTTTCACAGTAATCGGTTTTATTCTCGGGATATTGCAGGGAATTTTAGCCTATGCAATCTATAAATTAGCTCCAGAACAAGCAGCAATTCTTCTCGGAAATTCAATATATTCTCAAACAACAGGAGTTCTAGATATTTTAACAGTGGCCGTAGGAAATGCGCTGGCCATGTTCATCATGTCAGTATTATTAGTATTTGCTTACAACTTCTTTGCGAGCAGGATCGGCGGAATTTCAATAGAGTTGAATCAAATATCAAAAAAAAAGTCTAAGAAAAAATAATTTTATTTTTTATTTTTTTTATTGGAATTTTTGGGTTTAAAATTATCGTCAAAAATTACAATTCAGAAATTGCCAAGTGCAAATTTTAAGCAATTTCTTTATTCTTCTGAAGGACAATCCTTCATCTTTATTGCAATATACGATCCTGTTAAAGCTCTTTCAGTTAGTACTAATTTTCTTTTATTTAAAGAATTAACAGGCTCTACTAATCCGACCCTTACAAGATTTCCTCTTGAACCCAATCTTTCTGCAATCATATGACCTATCGATCCGTGGCAGCATCTTCTAAGATTCCTTAATTGATTTAAGTTCATTCCCTGAAATTCATATCTCCCGACATGAAGGAGGGCATGAAAATCTCTCGCACTTAGCTCCCTATTTCCTCCACCATTCTGAAATTCATATATGTAAATATATTCGCCATGAAGTCCTCTTTGATGAAGTGTTTCTCTTGCTAGAGTCTCATCATATATTCCAGGAATCAACTGACTATAGAGGTCTGCTGGAGAGCGAGCTATACGTGGACCCTCATGTACTTTTTCTCTTGTATCTTTTGTTCTCCCCATTATAAAATTTCAAAAGCAGGCCTTTTAAACACTTATCTACTTCAATATATATGTTAGACAATATACTATTTTAAAGGAATAACACATTCAGAATCATTCAATCAATTTATCATTAAACTCGCCAACAAAATTCTCTTTCATTTTTTCTCTGACTTTATTTTCCTTCACCCATTTTCCATGCCCCAAAACCCACGCCAATTTCACAAAAGCAGTTTCAGAAAGCATATCTTCTAAAAAAATAACACCCGTCTTTTCCAGATCTCGGCCAGCCGAGTAAACTCCAGGGTTTAATCTTCCATAGATTGTCTGGCAAGCTGCACATACTACAATTCCTTTCTCGACTAATTTTTTTATTTTCGGCAGCCAGTTGAATTTAGCATCTTGGCTAGGCACATGTCCAAGTCCCGCGACCTCGAGAACGATTCCTTGATAGCCTCGAGTTTCATAGAAATCCAAAATATCTGGATTTTGGCCAGGATAGATTTGCACAAGCGCGATCTTGTCGCTATAACTATTATCTACTGTCACAAGATTCTTGTTCCTCGCATTGAACTCTCTCAATATCTTGAACTCTTTTTCAGAGATCTCTGCAAATGGCTCTGAGTTTATCACCTTGAATGCATCTCTTCTCGAAGTATGCATTTTTCTGACTTTTGTTCCAGGCATTGCTAAACAAGTTTCATCATCTAAATTTTTATGGCCAATGATTGCGACTTCAGCAATATCACTGATCGCAAATTTCACAGCGCACAATAAATTTAAAGCAGCATCTGTCGAGCCTCGGTCAATGCTTCTCTGCGAATAGGTCAGAGCAACAGGCTTGTTCAATTTGCCGAGCATAAACGATAATGCTGCAGAACTATAATGCAAAAAATCAGTGCCATGTGTTATCACTACTCCTTTTATTTCAGGATCATTCAATAATTTTGCAGTTGTTTCTGCAAGAGCTTTCCAATCACTTAATCCCATATTTTCCGAGAACTTCATAAATGGTTTTTCAACACGGGCGATATTACAAATATTTTTTATTTCTGGCGAGATATTCAACAATTCCTCTGCATCTGTCGAGATAACTCCGCCTGTTTTTGGGTCAAGTCTCGAAGATATAGTTCCTCCCGTGATGATCATTGCAACGTTGGACAAGTTTTTATTAAATCGAGTTTCTGTTTTTTTATTTACTTTTTCTTTTGCCTTTTCCAATACTTTCACACTCAAGATATCTTCTTCTTTTATTCCGATATTATATCCCGCTTCGAGCTTCAACAAAACAATTTCAGAATCATAACTCTCAAGCACAAAGCCTTCCCATTCCCGATCCTTGCAATTGAGTTTTACTTTATCTCCTACATTCAATATTTTTTCTTTCATTTTTTTATCAAGTACTAAGTCTATAAAAAGTTATTGATGAAGTTTTTTCATAGGGAAAAGTCTTTGTTCTTCTTTTTTATGCATAAATCTTATCCTCAAAAATAATATTTAATATAATCATCAATTGAAAACATTAAGTCAACTACTCGCCTATCAAGTTAAGTTTTTATTAATACAGAAAAAAATCCGCAGTCTTTAGACTGCGGTTGATTATGCGGATTTTTCTCTGTCCTCCCAAAACCCGACG
>CAYHOV010000038.1:0-8992 GCA_964358615.1 Candidatus Woesearchaeota archaeon
CATTGAGATATTGATAGGTAGACAAAAAATAAAATTCAGAGAAAAAATCAAATCCTGTCTGATCTATGGAAAGAATCTTAAAATTTTTTAGTTTTTGGTTTTTCTCAATATTTTCTAGAGCAATGTTTATCTTCAGTAGGCTGGTTTGACCCTTATCGCTGAGATAGTCGCGGATTGCAAGTAAAAAATAACTTCCCTGCATTATCAATTCAGAATTCTTGACTTGAGTATGCAGGTCAAAATCAAAAACAAATCTATAGGGCGCTGATTTTCCGACAAATCTTTCAAAATCTTGCGGAACTTGAGAGACAGTCAAAACCCCATTTTCATCGACGATCTCAGAGTCCTTAAAAAATTCCAAAATAAATTTTTTTGAGAGGTTTTCCATTTTAGTCTAAAAGCTCGGAAGTATATTTTTTAGTTTTTTCATATTCTTTGATACCATAATTTATCTCTTTACCGACTTTATCTACCTCGTCTGCAAAACGGTTCAGATTATTTTTTGAATCAAGGAATGCGTTCATTATTTTTTCTTCGAATTTGCTTGAGCCTGATTTTCCGCTGGAGTCTAGGCCCATGTTAAAAAGTATTATCGGAAGTTCGCCCATTACTAGGCCGATGCAACACATCTTGTTGATTATCAAATCTACGACGTGCTCTTCCATTGTGTCTTTTGTGGCGAGGTTGTAGACAAAGATGTTCTTCTTTTGGCCAATTCGATCTAAACGGCCTATCCTCTGCTCGACAGCCATGGGATTCCAGGGAAGATCATAGTTGATAAGATTTGAACAGAACTGGAAATTTAATCCTTCTGCGCCGGTTTCAGTGCTCACAAGTATTTGTGTTTTTGTTTTAAACTCGCTAATTCTCCGAGTTTTCTCGTCGTTATTCAATCCGCCTCGGAACTCTGTAATGCTAAATTTTTGTGCTCGCAAGATATCTGCTATATATTTTAGAGTAGCAGGATGTTTTGTATATAATAAAATTTTAGTTCCTGGGTCTTTTTTATTTATTTCGTGAATCAACTCAATGAGTTTTTCTATTTTTGTATCTTGTTTTAATTTTTTGAATTCTTCAACAAGTTTTTTTGCTATATCCCGCGTACTTGAATGATATTTTGGATTCTCTATAAGATTCTCGAGAAACTCTATCGAAGACTTGGAAGAGCTAGTTATTTTTGGCAGGATTGAGTAAGCTGCGAGGTTTGTGTTTATGGGATTTCCATTAAAATCAAAATAATGCAGAAGCAAAAGATCTGCGACCTGTTGATAGGCTCTTTTTTCAAGCAGACCTAATTCAACAGATTGTATTTTTGGAATTCTTTTCATATAATTTATTCCCTTTGCTTCGTCTCGTCTTCGCCTAATCATGACTTCTGATAATTTTCTTTTTAGCTCAAGAGGATTTAGTGGCTGGCGTTCGTTGCCGTTCACTAGAAAGCTTGAACGAAATTCAGTGATTGTGCCGAGATGGCCTCGTCTTAGGAGAGACAATAAATTGTATAACTCAATCAAATCATTTTGAAAAGGTGTTGCTGTGAGCAGCAGTAATCTTTTTTTCTTAAGACGATCGACAAATTTCCAACGAAATGTTTTTTTATCCTTGAGTTTATGGGCTTCATCGATGATTATGATGTCCCAGTAGATTTCGTGGGCCTTGGAATGCTTGAATTCATTTGTAGAAGTGTTAAAATTTTTTACTTTGTCTATGGAAGCGATCGCAAGTCCTGCATTCTCCCATTCTGACTCTTTGTTAACTTCTTTAAAATTTAAGTTAAATTTAGTAGTCAACTCGTCTTTCCATTGATTGACAAGAGAGGGCGGAGTCAAAATTAAAGCTTTTTTTATAAATCCGCGAACAATGCATTCTTTGAGAACCATTCCTGCAGTTATTGTTTTTCCTAGGCCGACTTCATCAGCTAGCAATGCACGGCCGTCTAGATCTCTCAAGATTTTTAATGCTCCTTCTTGCTGATGGGGTAGATTGTAGGCTAGATTTTTTTTAATCAATGGATAGGAAATCAGCTCAGTTATTGCAGATTGTTTTGCAGCTTCTTCTGACTTAAGTTTGAGGTCGAGGATCTTGCGGTCTTCGAACTGCTTGTTTTTTATTTTTTCTAAAATATCCATATCTGAAGGAGAGTGATGCTCGATAATTTTAAGAGCTCGGTCAAAATATATTTTTTCGTAGAGGTTCTTTGGAGTTTTTGGGCCTGTTTTGATTTCTGGGGATTTCATATTTTTGCCATAGGTAAAATGTGTTTTTAAGTGTTTAGGAAATAATGCATTGAAGAATTTGGTAGATTTTTGAGGGCCCATATATCAATTTTTCCTGTTTTTGCTCACTTTTGGGTAAAATTTTAAAAAACCAGGGGCTACATAACTTTAAAAACGATGGAAATTTAATTTTATTAAGACAATCTAGATTTATTCTAATTGTCATATAATATATACGGAGGATATACAACATGGGAGAATTTAATGGACCAAGAAATGGCGGCTTTAAAAGAGATTTTAACAGCGGACCAGTAGAGAAACATAAAGCAGTTTGCTCTGAATGTAAGAAAGAATGCGAAGTACCATTCGAACCTACACCAGGGAAAGAAGTATTCTGCAGAGACTGTTGGGCAAAGAGAAGACCACCAAGAAGATATTAATTATCTTTAGTCAAACATAATCAATTTTTATTTTTTTATTTTTAACTTATTTCTATTTATTTTTAACAAAATTCAGTATAATCAATTTTAAAAATGCTGGATATTCTCAGTATGGATGGAAGAAGTGATTGGCGAACTTGGGCCGAGCAAAGAACTAGATTATCTGAAAATATTGAGGGCATTGAATGAAATCCGATTTCCGGTGGGCAAAAATCTGCTAGTGGATTTTTTGAATGGTGATATGAAAAATCCTTCTATCAAGAAAAATGAACTTTTTTTACTGCATAATTTTGGCGGATTAAAAAAATATTCTGATGCTGAAATCAAGTCGATGATTGACAATTTGATTGCGAACTCGATGATTGATCTGAGTTCAATCATCGGAAATAAATTTGCGCAAGTCTTGGGGATCACGTCGAAAGGAAATGGGGAGTTGATGAATCCGGGTTTGTATAAAAAGAAAATATCAAATAATTTTGAGATCCGAAAGAGCGAAATAACTGAAGAAGATCGGATTTTGTTTAAAGAACTTGGATTTTTTTTAGATAGATATAATGATGAGCAGAAGAAGGCAATCATCTCGGTAAAGCAGAATATACTCTGTATTGCTGGCGCAGGAAGCGGAAAGACCAGCGTTCTGGTGAAGAGAATTGAGTTTTTGATTAAGTTCAAGTCTGCTGATCCAAAGAAGATCCTAGCTATTACTTTTACTAGGAAAGCTCGTCAGGAAATGGAGTCTCGTTTATCAAGATCTGGAATTTTGGGAGTTCAGGTAGAAACATTTAATTCATTCTGTGAGAAAATTCTGCAAAAATACAGCCATTTAATCTATACTTCTCAGACCCGAGTAATGTCTTATGCAGATAAAATCATGGCCCTGAGTTTTGCATTAAATGATATTGGCATAACTCTTGAGGCTGCTACTGGCCGGTATTTTTCAGATAATCATAAAAAGAATAAAGAACAACATCAGCTCGGAAATATTTTTATGAATGATTGTTTTTCTGTTCTAGAGTATTTTAAATCAAAGAATCAGGAACTTGGCGATTTTTCTGAAGGACTTGACAGAGAGAATGCAGAAACAGCTAAGATAATCTCAAAAGTCTGTAAAAACTTAGAGACACATATGAATATACAAGGATTGAGGGATTATGTGGACCAGATTTTGGATGCGATTAATTTTTTCAGCAAGAATAAGACGCTTGTGCCAGAATTTGACAATATTTTAGTCGACGAGTATCAGGATGTCAATGCGATGCAGATAAAATTGCTTGATCTGCTTATTGAGAAAAATTCTAAAACAAACTTATTTGCTGTCGGCGATCCGAGGCAGTCGATTTTTGGATGGAGAGGAAGTGATATCGGATATATTTTGAAATTTGAAGAAAAATATCCTGGCGGTGAAATAATCCATCTTGTTAAAAATTATAGAAGCAGTGGCAAGATTGTGGAATTTATGAATCATTCGATAAAAGATATGAAAGTTCCTGATTTAGAGGCTTGTAATTGTGCTGAGTCTGAAATAAAACTTCTGGATTTTGATTCTGAGAATTCGGAATATGAGTATGTATTAAAAGAGATTAGAAATTTTTTGAAGAGTGGATCGATGGGCAGTGATATTTTTGTTTTAGCTAGGACAAATCGACAATTGAATGAGCTATCGAATAAATTAAAAGTTGCAGGGATTGGGCATGTTGTCAAAACTGATGAACTCAGGAAACCGGTTGTGGGAAATTTTGGTGACGTGACTCTGGCGACGATACATGCGATAAAAGGACTTGAGGCAAGAGTTGTTTTTATTATTGGCTGCAATGAGCTAAATTTTCCGTGCAAGGCATCTGATCATCCTGTTATTGAGATGGTAAAGATGGGAATGCGGGATTATGATAAGGAAGAGGAAGAAAAAAGATTATTCTATGTGGCAATATCAAGGGCAAAGGAAAAATTATTTTTGTCTTATTCTGGAAAAAAGCCGACGTATTTTATCAATCCGGAGATGAAGGCGATGATCGGGTGGTTTTAAAAATTAAAAAAAAGAAAAATATTAAATATAATTATTTCCAGACTCGGTATTGAACTATTGCGACGGAAATAAGAGAGACTGCTAGAAAATACCAAGGATTGACACTCAATGCCCAGTTTTGAGCAGCAGGCCAAATTGATATTAAAAATAATACAAAAGTGGCTACGCCTAATTTAGAAAGTGTGAAATCTAACATCTTAACTTTTTTTACTTGTTTTTCGAACATGATTATACCTCCTTTGATAATATTCATAGGTTTTTAGAGTTTATAGGGATTTTGGTGGAGTTTAGATTTTAAAAATTAATCAACTAAATCGCTGCTGTTCATGCAATGAATAAAATCTAACTTTTTTCCTCTGAATCTTACGAGGCTGATGTGGCAATTGTGGGCGTCGAATACATTGCTTTTTTTGTGAGATAATCCTAGTTTTCTTCCGATGAGCATGCGATTCAGTCGGCCATGAGCCACTAGCACAATTACTTTTTCTCTGTGTTTTTCTAAAAGTCTGTCAAATATTTTTTCTTTTTTTCTGAATTCTCTTCGAGATTTCCAGTAGGCCAAATTGAAAATCAGAGGATGTTCAAGATTTTTATGAACTTCTTCAAAGCCGGGGATGATTATTGGTTTTTTGCTGATTTTCTTGCCAATCTCGACGGCGGTTTCATAGGCCCGCTTCATAGGGCTTGTGTAGAGAAAATCAATCTCGTCTTTTATTTTAACAAATTTTTTAGCGACGGCTTTGGCTTGTTTTATTCCTTTTGGGCTTAGGCTGAAATCATGGGGATCTTTTTCACCGGGAATCTTGATCCTATCGCCGTGGCGGACAAAGTAAACCGTTGTTTTTCCTATTTGATATTTATTGGGATTTTTTAGAACCATATTTTTTATAGGAATGGAAAGTATTTATTGTTTTTGGTTGAAAGGCCATAATAGAAAACAAAAAAGATATAAATGGGCTGGATTTGATAGAAAGATAAAGTGGGAAATATTTTTGATAGTTATCCTAGTTTTGCCGTTGGCATTGGGCCATCAGCCGAGACTGACTTTCTATGGAGACTCGAATGAGATAATCGTCAAATATCCAGAGGTCTCGCAGACGTTCTATTCTATTTTAAGAGGAAATCCCCAGACATATATGATAAGTTCGGATTCGGATTTTAATCTATATCTAAATCTCCTGTCGCCGGCGATTGATGGAGCTGACAGGGATTTTTCAGCAGAAGTCTATAGTGATAATAAGATAATCGCAAGATTAGAGGGTAAGAATTTTACCTGGACAAAATTCTATGAAGAATTTGGCGGCGATGACTATTGGAAAGGGCCGGAATATTCTGAAAGAGCGAGTGCTGGGAATTATATGGTTAAAGTATTCAGCGACGATAATGATGGAAAATATGTGCTGGCAGAGGGCTATTGTTCTGGGCTCTGCAGTCGTAGAGATCTGGATTGTGAATATCATCGTTAAAATCCCAAAACTTCTTAATCTCAAAAATCCTTAATATTTTATGATAATAAATATTCAAAAGAAAAAATTCAAGCTTCGCGATTGTGAAGAAAAATATGGCGTCGGCATTTGTGAAACATTGGGGAACGTGGAATGAAAAGACGATGATGGAAAATCTCAAAAAAGAAAACATAAAAATTGTCGAATATGAGAGAAAAAGAATCGCTTTCTATGATCTCAAATGCGAGAAATATTATGCATATATCCACAGCATTCAAATCTCGAGAGCATTTCAAAGAAAAGGCCTCGGAAGTTTTTTAATTGGCCTGATAGAGAACGAGACTCGAGAAAATAAACTTGATAAAATTCGGTTGAAAGTCTTCAAAGATAATTTTGCCATGAAACTTTATCTGAAACTAGGATATAAACCGATAAAAGAAGATGAGTCGTCGGTGATTCTGCAGAAAGAATTAAAGAGTTAAAATTATCTTACGAAATATTGCACTTCGTTCTTATTATTTTTTCGGCTAGTGCCGACCGACGATTAGTTAATTTAATCTCTGCAGGTTAGGTCTAGAAAATTCAGGCGATTGTTTTTATTAATCTATTTTTTGAGAGAGAAATACTGAAAAACTAGATTATCTTAGGAAAAGATTTGTTCCTTTTTTAAAATCATACATAAAATCATCTTCTGTTGCTTGACGGTTTTCTTTTACTTGCTCAATTATCTCGGAAACTTTGGAGCTCATTTCGTCGGCAATATACAAAGCGAGTGCTTCTGGCAGCATTGGAATTTTTGGAGAGCCGAATTCCATTTTTCCGTGATGGCTAACAATCATGTGCATTAGTTTATCTTTGAATAGTTCATCAAGTTTTGTATTTTTTAGTTTTTCCTGCAGATAAATAGTTCCAAGAGTCAGATGTCCTATTAATTGTCCTCGGCGGCTGCCTTTTATTCTTGAAGTTATTTCGAGCTCTTGCAACTTTCCAATGTCGTGAAGAATTGCTCCAGAGATCAATAGGTCTCGGTCTAATTCCGGATATAATCTCAGAGAAGTTTCACAGTATTCTAAAACTTCTAATGTATGCTGAAGCAATCCGCCGACCCAGTTGTGGTGAATAGAAATTGCGCCAGGATGTTTTTTGAAAATGTCTTTGAAATCATTTTGAAATATATCAAGAAGAAGATTCTTCAGCTCGCTGTTTGATAGTGAATTTATTTTTGAAATCAATTCTAGATTCATGAGTTCAACATCTTTTTTTGCGCTGATTATAAAATCTGCTTCGTATTCATCATGTGTCAGGACTTGAATCTGTCCGAGTTCGTCTGCGCTAAGCTGTAATTTCCCCTGATAGGATACAACTCGGCCATTTACAAAAATCACAGAGTCGGATTTTATAGAATCATATTTTTCTTTTACTTTCTCTAAGTTTTGTCCGCCCCAGTATTTGTATTCGATGCTTGAACCGCTGGAATCTGAGAGGATCAGTGCAAACGAATGGCCTTTTGCATAGGGCATGATGCTCTTTTTTATTTTGACGACAAAAATATCCCTGACAAAATCTCCTTCTTTTAGAGTATTTATGGGTTGTTTTTTTGTAAGTTTTTCCATAGAAGTTTATGGTAACTGATTTTTTAAGGATTTAGATGGTGGATTTAGCATAGATTTCTTTTGCTAGTCTTATCGCTTCTTCTCCGACATTTCCCCAAGGACAGTATTTGGAAAAATATTCTGGAGCGATAAATTTTCTCTCATTTATTTTTCCGTTGGCAGGATCAATTGTCTGAGGTTTTATTTTTTTAATTTTGGCGAAATATCTTAGTTGATAAAAAATTTGGCCATTATCTAAATTTTCAATTTTTTGATAGCCCAATGGTTGAAGATCTTGTAATTCTAGATCTGCTTCTTCATCGACTTCTCTTATTAGAGTTTCTTCTGGGGTCTCTTTTCCTTCAGGAGTTCCACCAGGCAAACACTAGAGTTTAGTAAAGACAAGGACAATTTTTCCATGTTCGTCGAAACAAATACTATAGACTTGATTTATTGGATTAATTTTAGAAAAATCTTTGGCAGAGTACCAAGTAGCTCTGAAATTCGCAATCTTTCCTTTTATGCTGTGTTTAAATTTTTGAGTTATCATTGAAATTCCAAAATCCTAATTTTCCTTTGGCAATTATTGGAGTCTCGAGTCGAGAAACATTTTCGAGTATAAAACCATATTCTCCAAAATCACTGGTTGCTTGGTGTTTGTTTTGATCGAGTGAAAAATCTTCTTTGTTTTCATATTTTTTTACGTCAATTAAAACTGCTTTGCCGACAATAGCGCCACAAGGAAGATCGGAAAAACCAAAATGTTGCATTATTCTTTTGTCCGGAGCAAGAGAAGCGTGAATAAAAAACTCGCCGCGAAATTTTGTGTTCCAGCTTCGGAGTTCGATAGTCTTTTTTCCTTGGAGAATCAGTTCGGCCCAGGGTTGTTTTATGGAAAGAGTTTTCATAGAAATATTACTAAAGGAGCTGATTTAAATTTTTTGGTTTCTGAGAATATAATTTGCGCTTTGCTCTTATAATTGGTCGACTAGCGTCTCCCAACGATTAATTAATAAAAAATCTCATGTTTCAGACGTGAAGAAAAAATATTTTAGATAATCCTGGTTTAAAATCAAAAAATAGGGGAAAAATATCAAAAATTACTCGATGTTCAATGCTTTCATAATCTTATCAAGTTTTTCATTGATTTGATTTATCTGCTCTGGAGACATTCCGCCAGATCCGGATCTTGAAGATCTATCTCTACCGCCATCTTCTTTTTTGAAACAATCACTGCAGAATACTGGTTTATCTCCTGTTGGTTTGAAAGGAACTT
>CAYHOV010000039.1:0-8578 GCA_964358615.1 Candidatus Woesearchaeota archaeon
AAAGTTTTTGAGGATATTTTGAAAAGTGATGAGGAATTGTCTCATGAATTTATAATTAAAATACATAGTGCTCTTGTCCAGAATATTGATCCAAGAATCGGCTATAGGAAAACAGATATTCGAGTTATCCATTCAAATTTTGACGCGACTCCCGCACCCTATGTGAAGACTGATATGGATCTATTGCTTAAATGGTATCATAAAAATAAAGAATCCCCCTCGCAGCAAGCTACAGGGGATTCTTTAAGCCTCCAATTGGACGACGGAAACGATCGCAAAAAGAGTGTTAAACCCAATTGGAGCAATAAAGAAAAGCTTCATCCTCTGGTCTTGGCGACTATTTTTCACCATAAATTTGAGAAAATACATCCATTTATGGATGGAAATGGGAGAACAGGAAGAATGCTGTTCAACTATATTTTATTGAAAAACAATTATCCTCCGATAGTCATACACAAGAAGACTCGGGCTGAATATCTGAAAGCTTTGAGGTCTGCAGATTTAAGTGATCTGACCAAGGCCAGCAAGGAGAATTATTCTAAACTGGTCCGATATTGCGCTGAAGAGATGGTAAGCTCTTATTGGAATATTTTTTTATAGTTTTACCCCTTACAAATTTATTTTGTGATGTAGAGGGTAAGATGCTAACTTCGAAAGGTATATATATATATATGATTTCTATAAAATTTAAGGAATCTTTCGGGATTCTGAATATTAATGTATTGAAAGGAGGTGTGAAAATGAAAACAAATTTAATCTTTGTAGGTGTTCTGATGATTTTATCTTTGATGGTTGTTGGAGCTGAAAGATACTCCTTAGTTGATGAATGGGGAAATTTTGCAGGATCTATTGAATTAAGTAATGTTATGACTGGAGCTTATGCGACGAATATGAGCATAAACATAACTCGACCTATTGCAAATATTAGTATTAATGTACTTCGGAATATGACTAATATCACTTTGGCAAATACAACGGCTATTCGATATGTAGGTGAGAAAGTAACTTGCATATTTAGAAATTCTACAAGAGTGGAAAATTGCACAGGGATTGTAATAAATCCTCCGATTCGCGGACAAATAGCAACTACTTTTAAATGTTCTGGGAGAAATAATTGTAATTCTACTGTAACTTCTATGCAGAACAAAAACATACGATGGAGATCTACTTGCAGTAGTGAATCTAAGGTTACAAGACAAGATGGACGATCTGAAAGCGTAACTTTTAATTGTAGAAGAAGATAAATTTAATTTTTTACTTTTCTTTCTTTTTTCTTTTTTTGACTATTAGTCTAAGACTTTTTTGTTATCATCTTCGAGTTTCAAGACAACTTTTTATAGTTCTGCATAATAAAATTCGATATGAGAAAAGAACAAAAATATCAAATATTAATACAGAAAAAAATCTTCAGCATAACGAATCGTAGTTTAAAGACTGTGGATTTTTTTCTGTCCTCCCAAAACCCAATGAACAAACCGCATCTTTTAGGGCGAGGTACACGAAGAGGGTTTTGTGATAGACTGGAAATTTTTATTTTCCAATTTTATATAAAGGGAAAAAATTCACACTCATGGATAGTTATAGCTTGGAATTAAAAGACAAAGGATTTTCTAAAATATTAAACATTTATAAAAGATTAGGGACAGTTCCGCTAAAAATGTATGCAGATATTTGTTGGGCTGCTATAAAAAAAGAAAAATTAGATAAGAAATACAAAAATTGTTGGATTGTTCCGATTTCTATTTCAGATATTAAAGGCTATATTATTATTGAGGTAGATATACTAAAACCTTCTTTTTGATGATCATTTAAAAATCTAGTTTTTTCTGTTCGTTCTTCGCTTTGGCCTTTGTGAAAGTATCCCAGGACTTGCGGATCATTGGATGATCCTTGAACTCGGAAAATCTTTTTTCTAAAAAATCTTGAGTGAATGGATCTGAAGCATAGCCAGAACCAAAATCAATTCCAAGTTCTTTTTTTAATTTTTCAATTTCATCCTCGCGAGTCTGCTTGGCAATTATCGACGCTGCAGAGACTGCTGGGTGATTTACATCAGCTTTGTGTTCACAAGATAACTCGATTAATTCTGGTTGCTCGATATATCTTTTGAGATAGTTTGACCAGGATTCTATGTTGACTGAGGGACAATCGACGATTATTTTTATTTTTTGTTTTGAGTTTGCTTGTTTGACGAGTGTGTTTATTATTGAAGCGGTTTTCAGCGCCTCGATCCAATTTAAATTTGTGCCGGCTTTTGTTCTTGAGTCAATCTCTTCTGGTAGAGTTATTTCTACATGATATTTGAAATTTGCTGAAATTTTTTTTGCTAGTTCTTGACGTTTTTCCGAGGGAACTTTTTTAGAATCTTTCACTCCCCACTCTTGCAATTCTGAATTATTTGATTCTTCTATCAAAACTCCTGCTAGGACCATGGGTCCAATTATCGGCCCACGGCCTGCGTCATCTATTCCGATTATTTGAGTCATATTTTCTAAAATATTGAGAAGTTTATAAATTGGTCGTTAGAATTTTCTTTAGTGTTAAGAAATTGATCTAAAATCCACATTAATCAGACTATTCGGAGAAGTTGTTCCGAGATTTTCTATAGATAAAGAATATGGAGATGGGGCTGTATCAAATTGTTTAAGTTCATCTTTTTTGGAATAAGTTATATTCAAAATATTTTTGTAATCTCTCCAGATCTCGATTTCCCAGGGATTTCCTTTCTTTGTCTTTAGTTTTAGGTTTCCTACATTTATTTCAGCATCTTCCTCACTGTATTGATAATTTGAATTCAGTTTCCACAAAACTTTATTATTAATACCATCTATCACTAAATTTCCCTTGGTAATCTTTAAATCAATCACTCTTCGATTTCCAGCAGCAACTCGGACTTCTTGAACTTTTGACTCTATATTATTTAGAGATTCTATTGTCTGTCCAATTAATAATTTATCTCGATAGGAATTAATCTTTGGCGTGGATACTGCAATTAATATGCCTATGATGCTTATTCCAATTAAAGTATAGACAACTGTTTCTATCCAAACCTGCGCCCGGGTTTTTCTCTTTTTGAATAAACTTAAATTAATTTTTGAAATCATTTTTTCCTCATCAATATACATAAAAAAAATAAAAATAAAAAAATAAATTTATCTGCACTCTTTTAATGGAACTCTTTGAGCTTCATCACAAGATTGTGTAGTCTCTCCGATTCTTACAATCGGAGCAACACCGACTTCATTAGCACTAGCGAATTCGTCATCAACATCAATAATGATAACTTTTGTCTCGCCCGCATTTGGTAATTTTGTACCATTGATAGTCTTGGAATTTCCAGCAGCATAAACTGAAATCCTTAAATCTGCTAATTCAAAGTCTTTCGAACCTCGGCCTATGTGAACCTTTACTGTTTTACCAGTTCGGTTAATACAGGTATAGCCTTTTTCAGTTATGACTGATATCGAAGATGTAGCATCAAAACAAGTGCTTCCACTATCTAATCCTTTTTTAACCATAGGAACAACGACGCCAATTAAAATTCCTATCGATGCTACTGTTAATAAAATTATTAGAACGGTTGCAACAATTTCTGAAACTGCTTTTTTATTCATTTTTAACCTCCTTTTGATTTATTCATCTTATTTTTAATGTTAGACCTTTTTCAAGGCAAGTATATGGTGATTTTGTTTCGCTATCTTGTATATTCCCCAGTATTGCAGGATATAAAATAATTTCATTTGTTGTGGGATCTAAGGTAACACTGACTTCTGTTGTTCCTTCAGCAGGAACCCCTGCGTTTTTAAATTCAGTTATTTCAGTATCTCCGCCTGATTTAATCTGTTCAATATGAAAACTATAGATTGGAACATTGCCGCGATTTACAATATTTAATTTTATTATAGTTGATGATACTGGAGTTTGTTCTGCGTCGAAGTCTATTCCTGTACAAGCTGCTTCTGCAGACTGCCCTGCTTTTTCAATTTGTTCTGAGATAAAGCCTCTTGCCCACATAAAAATAATAGCAGCCAGGACTACTACCAGTGAAATCAACAGAACAGTCGCAATAATCGGCGATAACCCCTTTTTTTCCATCAATATATCTCGGATTTAGATATTTATAAAACTTCCGAATTATATAAAAAATCTAATCTATCTGCAGGGCAAGGCTTGAGATGCAATCTGTTTGCATAGAACTTTTTCATTATTTTTCCAAATGTATGGTTGAACGTCTACAAATGTCAGGAATTTTCCACTGGCCGCACTTGTCGGAGGATATTTTTTATTTGATTCATTGGAAGGTATTAATTTCATTGCAACATTTTGAAGAAGAAAAAATCCTTCTTTTGCTCCGACTTTTGTGCTTGCTCTGACGATAAAACCATCTACCGTAAAATATCCTTTATTTTGTATTGTTAAATTTATTGGATTTCCCGGAATGCAATCATAGATATAATCTGAAATAATTATAGCTATCTCTTCAGGACATTCTTGCTGTTGGGATGGGCTGATGTAACTTCTTAGCCATCCGTAAACCATCACAGATAGGGCCAGGGTAATAGTTATAAGCAGGACATAAGCTATTATTTCGCTTACTGCTTTTTTTTGATAGTTGTTTTTTATTTTTCTCATTTTAGATCGACGAAGTTCTCCTCACCTGAAGATTTTTTTATTATCATATAAAACTGCTGGTTATCTGCTAAATTAAATGTGTAATCCTGTCCTTTTATATTTACCCGTATGTTATCTCCAGGGTTATTAATCGGCTGGTTAAAATTATCACTAAATAATTTTCTGTCTTGATTTACATTTTGTCCAAAATGAGTATTGCCGATAGCTATGCTAACGCTGTTTTCAATATTTTCTCCACCTGCTTGAGCATTGGTAGTACTCCCTGTTGAATCTGTAATGCTTGCGCTGTCTTGGCCATAGTTTTCAACTTGGACATTATTTTTATCGCCGTATATAAAAATAAATTCTGATTCAGGATCTTGGTTTCGGATATTCTCTGCAATTCTTGCGGTAAAATCACCTAATTTATCCTGAGTAGAGTAAACACCATAGTCGATAACTTTTCCTACTTCTTCTTTAACTTCATAGGATAGGTCGTAAAATTTTTCAGGTTCTTTATTCACATGAGCATAATTTCCAACAGCGACGAGACTTAACACTATTGCAGATAAAATCAATGCAGATAGGATAAAAAATTGCCCTCTCTTTTCCATTTTTTTCATAGTCCTCGAAGATTTATAAATTCTATGTTTCAATTTATTTTTTGGAAAAAATTTCACTCTTGTTATTTTATTATTTATTCTCAAGAGTAAACTTTTTTGAGACAGGAAACAGGAAGTTGCGGAGGCAACTTCTGCAGCCCAAGGGCCGCAGTTTAAGATTATTTTCTGTATAACAAAATTTAAAACCTCGGAATTCATTTATATTTCATGCAAGATCAAAAAAAGAGGATAATTTCTATTCTGGAGGAGAGAGGCCCAAGTTCTATAGCTCAAATAGTAAAAGCCCTAAATCTTTTTGACGTCAATGTTCTGGATCTGCTTTCTGATCTTATAAAAGAGAAAAAAATCAAAGCAAGCAATCTAAAGATAAATAATTCTTTTCTTTATTTTCTTCCTTTACAGGAATCTAAACTGGAAAATTTTGTAAATTATTTGAGCGACATAGAAAAAAAAGCATTTACAATACTGAGAGAAAATAGATTAATTGAAGACGACAAACAGGGACCGGAGATAAGAAATGCTATGAGGCAGATAAAGGATTTTGCAATCCCTATCCATCATCGAGGAAAAACTCTTTGGAAATATTATCTTTTGCCGGATCAAAAAGTCATGGAAGCTCTTGATAAAGTAGTAATCGGAGAAAAAGTTGTCGGACAAAAAATATGGGAAGACATCAACAAAGGCAAAACCAGCGTCAGCGAAATCGGCAAAAAAATCTGGGACGATATTGAAAAAGAGAATAAATTAAGAGAGACTATAATAGAAAAACAGGTCGGAATAAAATCTGACGGCGTCGAGGTTTCAGTGGAAGTCCGGCCTGAAAAAATAAAGAAAAAAACAAAGAAACAAATAGAAAAAGAAAAACTTGACGCATTCCTCGGAGAGGTCAAGGTATACTTAAGGAAGAATAATATTGAATTGGTAAAACTCGACGAATTCAATAAGAACCAAATAGTCGGAATAGTCCGGGCGAATACTGATCCTGAGAAAAAGCGTCTATTGATCGTCTACAACAAGAAAAAATTAACTATGAATGAGCTTATGAGAATCTATAAAAAAACAAGCGATAAAAATATGCAGTACTATGTTCTTTTAAAATCTGGAATAACAAAAAAACTTCAGGAAACGATTGATGCATGCAAGAATTTAACAAAAGTTGATCTGTTTTAGTTTTTATTTATCCTATAAAAATTTTAAAAAAGATAACTAAAAAAACTAGTATAAATTTGTCCTAGGTCGGTAGAGACAAATTAGGCGTAAGATTTATAAAGTGCTTTTTGTGACTATTACATAGTGAATTCAAATTTGAAAATGACAAAAACTAACTACTCGAATAATTGTGGAAGGCCAGGACTTATTTCTCGAATTGGAAATGGGATCAAAAGTGCTGCAAGATTAGGCGCAGCTCTTGCTTATTTTGCTCTTCCAAATGCTAATGCTGCAGATACTAAAATAGAAAAAGATGAAGGGAACAGTAAAGCACCGTCGAGTTATGTTGAAGGTTTTCGTGCTGAGTTAAATCCCGGAGAAACTCCATTGAATCCAGATTATGTTATTAATTCTGGGAAACTTTTTGAGGTCGCAGTAAGGGATGAGAGATCATTGGGAGAATTAAACTATGCATTAGAAGATATTGCTGTTCAAAAGGATGCTGCTGGAGATTCACAATTTGCAACTGCTATTCGTAATGTTTCAGACTATCTGGTTCATGAAGCTAAATTTATGGTTACATCTGATGAAAATAGGATTGCGCAATATCCTGAGGGCGGTCATGTTATTATACCTATTACTAGTCAAGATTTAACAGATGTTGTTGCTGCTCCTGTATTAAATGATTTGGGAGTTGTTACCGATAGGTTAGTTGGTAGTGGTTGGACACAGGCTGTTCGTGTTGATGATAGAAATTTTGTAATTATCGGAGACTCAAATGGAAGTCCTGATTCAAATGAAAGTCTGAATAATTCGTATTCTGATGTTGCTAATGGATTTATAAGATGGTTGTGCGGAAATGTTCCTATTTCTGCAGAGAGGTATCAGGTTAGCGGGGATGAGAAAATAGTATTGGTTACCTCTGACGAAGGTGAGACCTTTGACGCAAGTTGGAATTATGTTCTTCCAACTGAAATTATAGATATAACTCCACCGGTTATTGACTTCCCTGATTTTAGTACTAATGATCATAATTCTCCCTTGAGAATAACTGTTACTGATGATTCTAGTAGAATTGCGTCTACTCAGGTTAGTGTTGATGGACAAGTTTATGCTACAACTTTAAATGGTGAAATTTTGACAGTAAATCCTACAACTTTTTGGGGCGATGGTCCTCATTATGTTGGTATACGGGCAACAGATGCTGCTGGAAATAGTTCGACAGCTGATGGACAATTTGATGTTGATACTCAAATCCCGCATTTTATTGGAATGCCGTCGGAAACTATAACAAATGATTCTAGTTATACTTTAGAATTCCTTGTCGATGATCCAACTGCAGATGTTTTACTTGTAGATGGCGGAAGAATTAATACTATTGAAGTTGATGCAGATGGAAGAGGAAGTTATTCTTTTAATAATTTGAGTGATGGAACTTATACAATTGGATTGTCTGTTGTCGATGGTGTTGGAAATTCTGAGACAGTAGAGACAAGATTAACTGTAGATACTGAAGATCCTCAATTAGATATAAGCGCTGATTCTTCAAATACTAATTCATTGGAATTTATCATTGGAGCTAATGAACCGATTATCCTTGCAGATGGCAGTCTTATTGCTGTAACAAATGGAACTCTTGGAGATGTTCAGCAAATAGGAGCAAGTGGTAATACTTATCTTGCACCTGTAACTCCAACTTCCTATGGTCCTGTGACTCTTGATGTTGGCGCCCATACTTTTACCGACGCTGCTGGAAATGGAAATGATGTTGCACGAGGTTCTGCAGAATTTGTAGCTCCTCCTGTTGTTCAATTATCGACAGTCACTTTGAGACCGATCAATGCTGTTCAATTGGATGCTGCAGCAATCGGCGAAGAAAATAATTCTAATGTTCTAGCTTCTGGACTTTTTGCATATGAAGAAGACGGCAATTTTTTAAAACCAGGTAGAGTGGTTTTTGAAATTCAGAGAACTGGTGGAAATATTGGAACTACCTTGGATGTTTTAGTTGGACTTGGTAGAGGTACTGCTGTCTATGGTTCTGATTTTACTTTAGGTCGCGGAATTTATGCTAGCGGTGATAATGCTGTAGTAACTTTGGCTTCTGGCGCAAGCGGAACAACTTATAGCCTTAATGTCATCGATGATCTTGATGTAGAACCTAATGAATCTATCACTTCAAATATTTTACCTAT
>CAYHOV010000040.1:0-8013 GCA_964358615.1 Candidatus Woesearchaeota archaeon
AATACATGTTCTCGGGGTAGATTAACTTTTACCCCGGGACTTTTTCAACAGAGCCTATCGAGGGAAATCTGAAGAAATTGCCTAGGAGTTTTATAAAATAATTTTATTTTTTGGCGATTTGCCACAATAGTTCAAAATAACTAGAATAGGATCTTGCGACTTCCTTGCTTTTAATCAAAGTCGCAACAGGGGTTTCGCCCCAGACGATTATCGCTATTTTATTATTAAAAACAAAAGTTGTCGTCGGAGTAGAAAATTCATCGGGAATAAACCTAAAATTTGCATGGGCTGCCTTGACTGTCTCGCTTTTTCTTGAGGATTCGGAAAGTATGATCCTTGAATCTATTTTTAATTCTTTTTTTCTTTTTTGGAACAGAATAAAATCATGCTGCATTATTTCCAAGAATTTTCCAGAAGAACCAAATGAGATATATTCTCTGCATTTGAGGATATCGTCTAAAATTGATTTTATTCCTTTTCTGCCCTTGTAAATATCTGTTTCTTCTTTTTCTTTGGATTGGGCAAATATTCCCTCGAGTTCTGGCAAGATCTCTTTAATCGCATTTTCTCTTTCTTCAATTTTGTTCAAAAGTTTTTTTGGAGCAACAGGTTTGAATATTTTTTTATTAGCAGAAATAATAAAAACAACTAAGCTGTTCTGAATAAGCCGTTCTAAGCTATCATAGACTGTTGTTCGATTAATCTGAGTTTCCTTGCTGATCTCTCCTGCTTGGGCTTGGCCTAGTTCTAGCAAGGCCAAGTAAATTTTCGCTTCGTTCATGTTTAGGCCGATTTTCTCTAATTTTGCGACGTCCATGCTAATCTTAAATTTCTTATCTATATAAACTTTTCTAAAATGTTGTAAGCTAACTTACAACATAAATTTAAATATCGTCGTGTTGCTACTAGGTTATGATTAAAACAAAATTAAGAAAAGCAGAAATCCGAGAAGGAAAGATCTGGTTAGATAGTAGAATCGTGTCTGATCCGGAATATTTGAAATTAGGGTTTGTGGAATATAGCGAGCCTTGGCAAAACAAATCTAGTCCACCAAGACTTGAAGAAGCAATAGAAAAAGATGCTCCTGAAACAGCGGATGTATATGTCCTAAATGAAAGACGCGCCATAGAAAGATTCTATGTTAGAGAATGGAATATGATTGTTCCTATCCTTTACTTAAATCGCCATCTAAATCAGGAAAATAGAAAATGAAAATTATAGGGCATAATTTAGACGAACCGGGTAGAAAAAGGTACGCCCAAGAAATAGGTTTAAATGGAGTAGTAAATCACGAAATTTATTATACACAAGGTGGATCATTTTTTACAAGAATGCTTCAATTGAAAAAAATTGGGGGCCTTCTTAGGATAGTAGGGTTCAAAAGAGAACATCATCGTGTTAACTTATGGGCTGAGATTGATGGTTTTATTTGGCCAAAGGGCGGGGTACAAGCTGGTCCTTATAGCACCTATATCAATGGAAATGAAGATAATGCTGGTACTTGTGTAGAAATTTCACCCCATCATGACAGAAGTAATAGAGGATGTCATGAATTAGCCATAGATGTAATAAAAACAGGAAGTTTTGATGATTATCTCTGGACTTGTAATTTATTTAGGAAATTTTTTGGTTTGGATGGGCGACTTGTTGAAGGAAATGAAAAAAGAAATGTGTAGTGTTTTTATATGGGGAAGGCACTGATTTTTGGTAAAAATATCGCAAAGATCACAATTCTTTCTTTGCTTCTTTTTCTACAAATATCTCTTATTGTTCTCTATATATTTTCTGAAAAACCACTGAACAAAAATCAAATCGTTTTTCTTGATCTGGCTTCTTTCCAAAGCATTATAATATCCTGCTCTTTTTTCATAAGGGATATCAAGCATAGGAAGGCCAAATTTATTCAGGACAAAATTCATCATGAGCCGGGAAAGTCGGCCATTTCCGTCGGAGAAAGGATGTATTGTCACAAATCTAAGATGAACTAAGGCAGCTAGTTCAACAGGATCAATTTTATTCTTATCGCGATTATACCAATCAAAAAATTCTTTTAATAATGTTTGAAGTTCTGCAGGAAGCGGAGGAATAAATTTACTTCTAGAAATTGTAACGCCGTGCTCTCTTATTTTTCCAGCAATATCTTCTTTTGTCTCGCTAAATAACTCTTTATGCCAGTAAAGGACAATCTGCAGAGATAAGTCTTTCTCGTAATTTAACATCTCATAGAAAACTTTTTTATGAGATTCTGCTTCTTTTATATCTCTAATCGGCTTTTCTCGAGGAGTAATTCCTTTTTCAAGAAGATTTGCAGTATCTTTTAAGGTGAGTTTAGAACCTTCTATTCTCTGGCTATCATAGGTAAATTTCACCATGAAATTTTCCATTTCTTTCTCTTTTGCAGAAACAGGCATTGACTTATTCTCTTTCTTATAGTTGTTTTTTATATTTTCAAATAGATTAAACCATTTTTCTTTATAGATCTCAAAAACAAATTGTTTTTTTAATTTTTCAATATCTTTTGGTATTTCTTTGCCCAGGTATTTTTCAACTTTTTTTAATTTGCCCTCGGCCCTATAAGTATGTCCAAGATAGTAGTAGGTCTGATTTCCAACTTGTTTTTTTGTTAAGCTTACCATGTTTTACCTTATACCTACATATTTATAAATATATCTATTTTGTGTTAAATGTAGGTATAAGGATGTTTTGTGGAAAATAGTCTAAAAATCATAATTCTTTCCTAGCTTCTTTTTCTACTTCTTTCAGCGTCGCGATATCCTGGATCCCGCGGTCTGGCCTCAAAGCCCGTACTCGAGGAAAACGGAGAGCATAGCCAGAGCTGTATGAAGGAGATTTTTGTATATTCTGATATTGAACTGTTAGAACAATTTCGGGTTTGACAAAGACGTGGCGGCCGTCTTCTTTTATTATAATCTTTTTCAGTAATTTTGTCAGTTCTAAAAATGAGAGGCCTTCTTCGGGTTTTTCCTTCAAACCAGTAGAAACTTTTCCAATATCAAGCAACTCGCCGTCGCTGTTGCAGGCAACATCAAAGCTAGTTAGCCAGCCGGCACGTTTGCCTGTGCCGTATTCTGCGCCAGTTATAACTAAATCAAAATCTTCTCCTTCTGGTTTGATCTTGACTGCATAGCCGATTCGTGCGCCTGGTTTGTAGGGTGCTTGCAAGGATTTGGCCATGAGCCCTTCTTGGCCTTCGTCCAGAGCTCGATCATAAAATTCTTCTGCTTGTTTTTCATCACCAGTAATTAGTTGTTCTGCTAACTGAATTTTATAGGAAATAGACTTGACTATCTTTTCTATCAGCTCTCGCCTTTTTTTGAAAGGTTCATTAATCAGAGATTTTCCATTATAGTAGATTATGTCAAAGATTTTCAGCTCGATGGGCAATTCTTTTTCTAACTTTTCAATTTCATATTTTCTTTTTATTCTCTGAGATATATCCTGGAAAGGACGGTATTTTTTTGTTTTTGGATCAAAGCCGACTGCTTCGCAATCAATTATAAAAGTTTTTCCAGAAATATTTTCAGAAGCATATTTTACTGCATCGGGAAATTGATTTGTCACATTGTCAAGTCTTCTTGTAAAAATAGTTATATCTTTATTTTCTTGTTTGTTGAGCATCATGCGAAATCCGTCGTACTTAAACTCAAATGCGGCAGGCCTTCCTACTATCTTAAAAGCATCTTCAATATTTTCTGCTTTTGGATAGAGCATAACTTTCACTGGCTTGCCTGGATTAAGAGAAATTTCGCCAAGTTTGTTTAAAATCGCTTTTTCAAAAACTTCTGCAAAGTCTGTCGCCTTATCATAGGCTTCTTGGATTTGAAGCGCTTTTTCTTTTTTTTCGGTAATATCTTTTGGCTGGTAAACAAGTTCGACAATAGCATCTCGCAATATTCCAGAACCAACTCCGACCTTCATGTCTGCAAGAAGAGTCCTTACAAGATATTTTGCTTCTTCGGGCGAAGCAGAATTAAGTAACTCTATAATTAAATTTAATTTATGTTCGACTGTGCCTTTTCCTTCGAGCTCAGGCAATTTTCTTAAGTTCGCTAGAACTTTATCTGTTGTAATTTTTTTAGAAAAGAGTGTTGATTGTCTTTTATCTTGCATTATTTTTTCTGCTGAAAGTCCAAGATCTCCAAGTTTTTTGAACTCCGATACTACCCTAGATTCGTTGAATCCTGTTGATTTAGAGATTGCTTTTATCGCTAACTGTTCTGATATGCCAAATTCGCGCTCATCGTAATCTGGAAAGACTCTACCCTGAATAAGATAAATCAGCTCTGGCTCGGTTTTTATCTTTGCTAGAAATTTTGCTAAGATTGTTGTCTTTTCTAATCCTTTGCTGGTCTTTTCTAAGTCTCGATAAACCTGACAAACCTCTTGATAGTCCATTATTTTTCTAAGCTTGAAAGGTTTTTATAGTTTTACAAGAGAGACTTTAAAAACCCCTATTTCGTTTTAGATACATGGAAATAGATGTGACTGATAAGGATTTTGATAAGGAAGTTATTAAGAGGTCTGCGAATGTTCCTGTTGTTGTAGATTTTTGGGCCACTTGGTGTGGGCCATGCCAGGCATTAAAGCCAGTGCTAGAGAAAGTCGCAAAAAATTATGGTGGAAAATTCATTCTTGCAAAAATGAATGTTGATGAAAATGAAAAAACTCCTGAAAAATATGGAATAATGTCTATTCCGAATGTGAAGTTGTTCAAGAATGGCGAAATTGTCGACGAATTTATCGGAGCGATGCCTGAAGATAGAATAATAAAGTGGATTAATCAGAATTTATAAAAATATTTCTAGAGAAAAAGTTACTAAAATTATTGTGCTTCGCTAAAATAAAATGCCGACTGTCGTCGTCCGAATATTAATTAATGAAAACTTAACTTGTTCTAAATAGAGTAAGATGGGTTGATTTTTTATTGCAGGCATTGACTGAGAAAATTTATGCATCAAAAATAAATATAAAGACTTTTTCTGAGAACTTCAATAAAAAATTATCTTCCACGTCGGTCATTTGCTCGCAAACTTGGATGAAGTTTTGGCGCTTTGACTACTGATGTCCTTAGGCCTCGTGCTCGCACTCCTGAAGAAGTCAATCCACGGAAAACTCGACCATGGGAAGATTGAACCCAGGATAATTCTTTATCAGATTTTATACTTGGAGAACATCTATCAACAAGAATTACTTCGAAAAAATAGTTCATTCCGTCTTTTCCAATCCAATAGGAATTCAAGACTTCCATATTTGGGAATTTTCTCGCGACTCGCTGTTCTGCAACTTCCTTGTAATTCATCTTCAGCACTTTTCTAGAACCACGTCGTTTGCTTCTACGACCCTTTCCTGGCAACGATCTCCGACGGCCACCACGAAGTAATCGAATTCTAACTACAATAATTCCTTCTTTTGCTTTATAGCCCAGAGCATGAGCTCTGTCTAATCTAAGAGGTTTGTCGACGCGAGTGATTGTATTTGATTCTCGCCATCCGATCATTTTTTCTCGCAAGGCAACCATGTCTGGTTTTTTCCAAGCTTGCCTTAAATAATGAGATAATCCATGTGCCATATTTTCAGAAGTAAAAGATGGTTTTTAAATTTATAGGATGGGGTGCTCTATCTGGAAAGGAAAGAGCAGAGTGATAGACAAATTTAAATACGATATTGTGATAGTATAAATATCTGGAGAAGATTATGGAAAAAATGAAATTCCCAATAGGGTGGATAATTATCTTTACTTTGATTATCGGTTTTCTTATACTAAATAATGTTTATGTTATATTTAATAAAGTAAAATTAGGTTCTCAGTATAAATGCGAGGATGGAAAAATTGTAGGTCCTTTAGGGTTTGGTGCGGATTGTGGGAACAAATGCTATTTAAGTAATGATGTTGAGGGATGGAACACAAGAAAAGTGAGAGGTATCGATTTATGCGAGAAAGAAATTACCAGCGAGAGTTTAATATCTTCAGAAGAAAAACCATTTTGTATTTGTAAAGAAACTCTCTTGAGTAGATATATTAAACCATTGTTTAGTTAAAAAAGTATTAGATAGTCATATTCGTTGTGAGTTCTGGCCAACTACTTATACATCGTCGAGAGGCTTTAAACATTTTTATATAAAAAAATGAGCCCGCCAAGACCGCGAAAATTCTTTCAAGAATTTTCGTAGCCTTCAATTTCATTAATGAAGAAATTGAAGTTTTGCCCTCGGGAATAGAATAAACATCGGAGTTATTACTTGTTAAAATCTTGGACTAAATATGCCCTATTGCCAGAGGCAATAGGGGATATGAGCCCGCCAAGATTTGAACTTGGGACCCTCGCCGTATCAGAGCGATGCGCTACCTGGCTGCGCTACGGGCTCGTTAGAAAAATGACTGAAGAGACGTTTATAAATTTTGACAATGCTAAGATTTTCTAAACTTATTGTCTTTTATTCTCTAGAATTAATCTTTGAAAAAAATCTCTTTTGGCAATAGTGCAGATAGATCTGCCTGTTCCCACCATAATCCCTTCCAGCGAGGTAAAAAATGCTTTACGTTTCTGTACGTCTCGCTATGGTTAGAATAGGTGATAACATCTGTCCTCGATTTTGGGAGTGCCCTATTGTCTCTGAGCATAATTGGCCGAGCAATGTTAATTCTCATGGCCTCGTACATCCAATCTTCAGGCATGTCTCCGGTTTCTATACCCACTTGGCCAAACGAATATTCTTTACCCAACCCAAGAATATCTCTTAGGCAGTAAAGATTAAGTGAACAAGATTGAAATGTGCCTGGTTTGATTCCATCGTCCATGCATTCTCCCACGCTAAAAAATCTTGATCTTTTTGCAACCCGGGAACTAGGCTCGCTTAATTTATATTGTTCTTGGAATCTCAAATCGAGAACAGCAGAAGAATTAAGATGGGCGATAAATCTAGCAGGATCAATAAGACCAAAAGAAAATGTTGCATTTTTTTCAGATGTTGCAGTCATATAAAAAATAGGAAAAGTTCTCTTAAAAGCATTGTTGTAGTCAAATATACAATTAATCTTTTAGCTCGAGAAACAAAGTGCTGTCTTGGATTTGATAGCCGATCACTTCTACTTTCAGTGGAATTGATTTATAGAAACATTTGTCATGGGAATAAGCCTTGACTTCTATGCTGTTCTCAAGATTTGTTACTATAACTTCTTTGGCAGATTTTACTCCTGGAACAGAAATCTCATAGATAATTCTGTCGGCCAGTCTTCGAACATTTGATTTTGCTTCTTCTCGAGGGAGAATACGCCTTCGGTCGAATTCTTGTTCAGATATTTCTAGCAACGGTATTTTCTGAACTGGATTGTGAACAACTTTTTTTATTTGTGGTTTGCCTGTTGAAAATTGTATGCGAAAACCGCGGGGCATTGACGATGAACTCATATTGGGATTCATGTCTGACATTTGTTTCTGAAGTTGTTTCATCAAAGAATTCATGATTTTGTCGAGGCCAAATGGCATCTTGGCTTCTTGAAATAATTGTTCGAATGAATCTTCTGTTCCAAGCATTCCAAAATCTTCTTCCTCTTTCATTTTTTTGAAAGAAGCTCCACAGTAAGGGCAGAAACTAAATTTTCTATCTGCAGACTTCCCACATCCAGGACATTTTGGTTTAAACATTTTTTTATTAAGTACTAAGGATTTTTAAAGTTTTTGAATGGGAAAATCCAGTACAATAATTATTTTAAATGGTCAAAATATCAAAAATCATGGAAGAAAGCACAGAACCACCAAAAGCAGAAGTTTGTGGGAAAAAAATAAGACTTAGAGGAATTAGAAGAACAGAACGCCACATTCGATGGAACTGGCAAAAATCTCCTGATGATGAGAATATGGCAAGATATCATTTTATCGTCGTAGACGATCGGGATAGAAAAGGAACAATGCAAAAACTTTTAGAACAACTGCAACAGTTTGGACCACTTATCACTATTCGAAGTAAGAGCGGAAAAGTTGAAGGTTCTGA
>CAYHOV010000041.1:0-7730 GCA_964358615.1 Candidatus Woesearchaeota archaeon
ACAGGATCTTTACAATCTGTTTTATCTCCAATCTCTAAATGCGCAACACAATGATTCACACCAATCAAAGGAACTTTTAATTTCTGACAAACAGATTTTGCAAATTTCAATCCTTCAATCAAACACGGATCAAGGCCAGGCGCGTTAGAAACCGCAACAGCTTCGATATTTTTTTCATCAACACCAGATTCATTTAGCGCTCTCAAAAATAGTGATTCAGCAATTTCTCGGTGATGTTTGGCTGCTTCGATAGGAATAATCCCACCTTTCTCTGTTGTATAAGTATCTTTGATATTCGCAATAATATTTCCTTTATCGTCGACAATACCAATCCCGAATGTATGGGCTGTGCATTCTATTCCTAATATGTATCTCATATAAAATTCAAGAATCTAACATTTATAAAATTATTATACAGCTGTTATTTATACGCCTCAACTTTCAAACTTTCCAAAGAAATTCCCTCATATTGCCTCTTGCTGATATCTTTATCCTCGCCCAAAATTCTAAATTTAAAACCTGCTTTTTTTATCTTGCTGAGATAATCTTCTTTCTGCAGTGCACCACCGACGCATCCTGCAATCAAATCTTTATTATTTTTTTGTTCTTCTGTTAATTCTCCCAAGAGAACAATATCCGAGACAAACATTCTTCCATCTTTTTTCAAAACTCGAAAGGCCTCTGAGAAAACTTTATCCTTATCAGGCGCGAGATTGACGACGCAATTACTTATCACAATATCAATCAAACCATCTTCCAAAGGAATATCCTCAATATCACCTAATTTAAATTCAACATTTTTGTAATCATATTTTTTAGCATTAGAATTGGCCCGATTCACCATATCTTCTGAAAAATCCACGCCGATAACTTTTCCTTTTTCACCAACTTTTCTTGCTGCTAAAAAAGCATCAAAACCCGCACCGCTTCCTAAATCTAAGACAATATCTCCCTTTTTAATTTTTGAAATAGCAATAGGATTCCCGCACCCAAGTCCAAGATTTGCCTCAGGAACATTATTCATTTCTTTTTCAGAATAACCTAAGCTCTTCGATATTTCTGGATCTGAAGAAGGACAGCAAGAAGATTTTTGGCATCCACAACCACTTGAACCTCGAGCAATTTCAGAATATTTTTCCTTGATACTCTCTTTTATATTGTTATTTTTCATAAGATATTCAAGAATATATCCTTTATAAAAATTTATAAAAATTAATCCACTAACCTAAACGTAACATCTGCGATTTTTTTATCAAAAAAACCACCATTGCCCCCCGGCCCAAGGTGATATAATCCCCAATGTCTTGCTTCAAGATGATTCCTAAAATAATCTATTCCTTCTTCCTGTAATATCTCATCCATACTAGCCTGACTAATCCCCCAAGGACAACTCTTTTTAAACAAAAAATAAAGAGGCGGAGCTAAACCTCCATAGTCTGTAACTCTTCTAAGAGTATTTAACACTCGCAAAAAATCAGGACTATCAAAACCGTCTAGGAAACCGTCTAGGGCAAAGAGAATATTATATTTCTTGATTTTTCCTTGCAGTCTTCTAAAACTTTCATGATCTCCCTCGATTAATTCAAGATCATGATCATAACCCTTACTCAAACGTCTTATTCGACGAACAGTTACAGGCCTCGCAGCCAATTCTCCAAAATAATCTCTTCTTTCGGATTCTTCCGATTCAGCTTTCAGAGAAGAAGGAGTCTCGACGCTGAGTTGCACAGGACAACCCCTTTCAGCCTCAAGTGCTTTCAATAATTTTTTTACTAATCCCTCATCGACCATTAAGATAAAAGAAATAACGACTATAAAAATATTTCTGATTGCTAATTTTTAATAAATTAAAAAAATAGAATAATAAAGAAATTGTCTAAAAATTCGCTATCTCCAGAGCAAGCTGCGGAAAAAATTTTTGTTCTTGAATGTTTATTATTCAATTATATAAACAAGAGCGAAATTTTTTGTATTAACCCAAAAATTCCAATAAAAAATCATAACAAAAAAACAAAAACACTAACAAAAATTATAAAAGAAAAAGACCAAAAATGAACCGGCCACCCCTAGTCGATGACCGGTTCATTAAGACCAAATATGAAATTAATTTATTTCTTTTTCTTCTTTTTTCCGCCTCGAGCCATTTTTGCTTCGCAGACGTTTCCTTTGCCATCTACATAATATAAATAGCCAGGTTTTCTCTTTATAGCATTTTTTACTAATATTGATCCCATCTTGCACCTCCTTTTTATAATTATACTAGAAACATTTTGTATTTAAATGTTTCGTTTGAGGCTGTTTACACTCCGACGGAGCACCAAATTAAAAATTTCTAAGACTTTAATTTTGTCGACGGAGAAATGCCCAATTTTCCAATATTTTTATCAGAAGCGAGAATCTCGAGAAGATACTTTCCTCGTCCAGAAAAATTGCCGAATTTCGCTATTTTCTCGATTTTTGTCGCCCTAAGATTTTCATCAATCCAAACAGCGATGAAAGGTTTGCAGAACAGCGAATGTATTTCAAGTTTTTTCTCTCGATTGAAGACAAATAATAACGGCGGGCTTTCTCGTCTGAACATCAATCCAGAGAATTTAGACCAGATACTTCTACAGACTTTCACCTCGAGTTTTATCTTTTTACCGTCTAGAAAGAATTCAAATTGCTCCATGTTCCACTCTTTAATGATTTATATTTTTCATAAACTTGTTTTACATTTCTTTCATTTACTACGTCGTGATGCTTGAATCCTCCGCCAAAAGTAAAAGGAATATGCATCAGTTCATGGATCATTGTTTTGATTTGGTCGTCGGAAGACATTTTATCAAAATGTTCAGAGATAACTTCGATAAGATAAAAACCGCCTTTGCGATTCATTCCAATCTGCATGGCTTTGCCCAGTGCATGGCATCTTGCAATTGTCCCTCGAGATTTGGATCCTCTACTTCTAAGAAACGCCACATCATCCAATCGAACATGGGCCCACTGCAAAACCCGGACCACATCTCTCGCGATCTCCTCGATATCATATGCTTTTTCATATTTTATACCCATTGTCGACCTCCACAAACTTTTCTCTGGAAGTCAATCCTTTTAATTTTATCTTTTCATGGCCAACCTTAAAACTGAGAAAATTAAATTTGCATGATCCCATTACTCCAATTTGTAAAAGTGCAAATTTGATTTTCGAGGTGATCAAGAATCCGAACGTGCTTAAAACCTCAATCTGAGGATTCTTGACATATCTGCACAATAATTTCACCACAGCGATATTGGCCTTATTTTTCTCAGCTCTTTCTTCGACATAGATATACAGAACTCCGTCGACTGATTCAATCTTTTCCTCTTTTGCATTAGGATGGACTCTCAATTTATAGATCATGAAAAATTAAATAGAATGTCCTATTTAAGCTGATCGAATAAAAATCGAGGTTTAAACACCGGCCAATCGACAAAAAACCTCGTCGATTTTAGCAAGATCTCTCTGATCCAAAGCATGATTTTTTATAGATTCCCTAATTCCATTAACATCGGATTCAGAACATGAAAGCAAAGCTAAGACATCTGTCAAATCAGAATACATTCTAATCTCTGCGATTCTACGCGCATAAGATTCTGGATCAAGATTCATTAATCCTAATCCGCCCTTTAGATTTAATGCCTTGGTAAATGCAGATCCTGCAGTTATTCCGATAGGTAGATGCAAATTATAATCTTCTGAAAAAGTTTTAAGTCTTCTAATTTTTCTCGCAGAGATATCATTTGGATGAATTACTCTTAATTTATCTCCGGCATAGGGGACCAACAAAGAATTACTCAATTCTCCTTCGAGCCTATGTTTTTCAGACTCAAATTTAGCTTGAGCTCTTCGAGGTACTTGCAAGGTCATACCCTGGTCTTCTCTACCAAAAATAGCATCAAGAGTTCCCCTCTGTTTAGCAAATGAGACATTATATCCTCTATTGTATAAACCACTAAAAGAATTAACAAAATCTTTATATTGTGCAAAAGTTTCACTACAAGGGCCATCAAGATCAATATCAAAAGTAGTTCGATGTAATTCACAAGGCAAGAAGAATTGAGTAGCTATTCCTCCAGAAACATATCGTTTATTTAATTGCCCCATAAGTTCTACAAGTATATCTTTAGTAATTCCCGAGTTTAATGTGTGAGCTGCGAATCTTCTTTCTTCCATAATAACTTAAGAAATTTTACATTTTTAAACCTTTCTAATGTTGTCACTTCATAGTTACTTTACTATTGGGATAATCAAATCTTGTTCAACAAAACCTTAAAAATTCTCCCATCATAGAATATCATGCTCCAAAAAGGAATAAGCTATGACAGCTCAATAATCGGATTGATCATAGTGAATCTTATTCCCATCTTCGGAGTCCTATTTCTCAACTGGGATCTATTCACAATTCTTATTTTATACTGGTGCGAATCTGCAGTCATCGGAATATTCAATATCCTCAAGATGATCTTCGCAAAATCCGACGACAAAAGACTCAAATTTATTCTGATCCCATTTTTCGCTGTTCACTATGGAATTTTTATGTTTGTCCATCTGATGTTCATACTAGTGATCACATCATTCTCTCCCACTCTTCCAGAATTAGATTTTTCAAATATATTCACAGCAATTTCCCAAATATTCCTTGGCCTCGTCGGCCTATTTGCCAGCCACGGGCTCTCTTTCTATTCAAATTATATCCAGACAGAAGAATACAAAAAATCAGATGCCTCAGAACTGATGTTCTCTCCCTATGGAAGAATAATTGTCATGCAGTTCACGATCATCATCGGCACAATTATCACAGCCATCTTCGGCCTGCCAAAATATGTCATCCTGCTTTTCATATTCATCAAGATCATCGTCGATATCAAGGCTCATAAAAAAGAACATGAAAGATTTTTGATCAAAAAAGAACTGTAAATTTTCAAAAGAATTATCTAAGAATATTAAGCAACTTTGATCAATCCAAAAGCATGGCCAATCCAACTGCCAGAATCGACACCAGATATATTGATTCTACCGTCGGCACTTTGGACAAGTGCAGACCCTCGGATAGTTTCTTCATTAACATGACAATGAGTTGTTAATATGGGATTCAGGTCATATCTTCCAGCGACCTCTGCGATTTTTTCAGCATCCTCTTCTCCATACTTTCCGATAATATTGGGATTTCTTCCTAAATCAGAAGCAGATTGCTCACCTGTTTTATAACCAAACGGAACAAATCTTACTCCCCCACATTTGCTTACTAAGACTCCGCATTTCAAAGATCTAGATCCTTCCAATCGTTTAGTCAAATCTTCTCTATACATAAGAAATCTTCCATTGATGACTTCGGGGTCGTCTTCCATCAAAACACCATCAGATATCTGCCCTTTTCCCTTTGGAAGATATAAATTTCCAGTAAATTCCAAAAACTGAGAATCTCTTAAAATTCTGATTATCTCAGATTCGTATTGGCCAAGAGGATTTTTCCAAGCATCACAAACCAGAGAAGCAGTGTAGCTTGACGTCGGTCTTGCTAATTTTCGATGATCAAGTTGAGATACTATTTGTCTGACTATACCACTTACAGGAGGATAACCAAATGATATTTCTCTGCCATTATTAGGAATTCCTTGAAGTTCTGCTTGTTTTTGTTTTATTTTCATTTTAGGTTTAAACCCCTAGCTTGCTGCGACTAAAATGGAAATTAGAAATTACCGGTCGTCGCGAAGCGAAAAAATTCTCGGAAAATACTCTGGAGATAGCGAATTTTTAGGCAATTTCTTTATTTTCATAATTTTCCAGAAGAATTTTGAGTTTTTAATTCTACCTCGAAATTTTCACTACTCAGAACCAGAATCATCTCAGAGAATATTCAGATTCTCAACCCAAATCAATCACAGACATATAATCTCTACGAAAATCACATTCCCTAGGAATTCCACGGCCACTCATCTTGACTTTATCTCCTGTCCTAACTCCGATGACTTCCTGAGGATTGTCTTTTTTCTCACAATACCATCGCTGACAAGGTATTGGAGTCCCCACTCCGAACCAAGTAGACTTTTCATAATCTTCAGCTCTCCTAGATGGACACATCCCACAAAATTCTGCTTTTAGTACAACATATCTCTCTGGTGAACACTGTCGAACCATTCGATAAAATTCATCTCTACCTGCTTGAGTTATGGGCGAGTCGCCTGCCGTAGGAATTTTAAGAGGATCTATTACAGGAACTCCCTCGGATTTGTCTTCAACATTCATATTTTTTTTAGTTTCTGGGCCTTTTTAAAAATTTATATTCTCTAGAATAAATCTTATCTTGTGATGATTTCGATTCCGTCTCGATTTTTCAAAATATATTCCTTCCCCACCGCCTGTTTTGTCTTCGCGTTTATGGCCTTGACAAAATTCTTCCCAAGGTCAGTATGTATCTGGAACGCAAAATCCAATGCAGTTGATCCTTGAGGAACTAAAAAACAATCAGGCAAAATATTTCCTTTGCTGTCGGCTAACTTGGAAGCTCCTGCTGGAAAAACTGCAATATGTTTTAATAGGTCAAATACTGCACGGTCTAAAATATTTTGGACTCCTGTTGAACCATAGACATCCAGCACATTTTTCTTGATTAATTCCAAAGCTGCTTTTTGCTTTGCATTGACTTTACTCTCGTTGATAATAAATTTGCTATCGCCTGGTAAATATTCTATCAGCTCTGCTTTTTTTGCTTCTCGGAGAGCGAGTTCTGAATCAGCAGAACATGGAACAATCATCAACTCTGGAAAAGTTTTTTTAAATCTCTCTAGATTCTCTTTAGCAACCGGCTTGTCACACTTATTCGCAGCAATAATCATCGGCTTTGTTATATGTCTCAACCCATGCGCAAAATTTAGCAATTGCTTTTCACTCCATTCAGTAGGCTTTTCAATATTATAATTTAATTTTAGCAGAATTATTTTTACATCTTCTTCGTCGACATTTAATCCTGAAAATTGTTTTGCGATGGCCTGAAAAAAATTCTCTTTAGTATTTTGTACTGTTCTAGCAAATACTTTCCAAACTTTCATCAAAATCCCCACATACCATAAATCAAGTTCATTTTCTAACATTTTTACATCTTGAATTGGATCGCCCTTACCTTCTTTTCCTTCTGCATCGGTTGTCCCAGAAATATCAACTATCTGAATAAAAGCGTTTGCTTGTCTTAGATCGTCGAGAAATTGATTTCCGAGTCCTCGTCCTTTTGAAGCTCCTTCGACAAGGCCGGCAACATCCATCAGTTCGACAGGAACAAATCTTAAACTATTAATGCAATAGCCTGTTCGAGGATTGCATTTAACTCCGAACTCCTTATCAAGACATTCGACGCGCACATAGCCGATCCCATGATTTGGTTTTATCGTAGCAAAAGGATAATTTGCAATAAGAACATCTGCGAGAGTCGCTGCTTTGAAAAACGTCGATTTTCCAACATTAGGCTTACCTACCAAACCAATAAGCATTTTATTTGTGCCCCATAAATTAAATTTAATTCTTTAGTTATTAATTTAATTTTCTTATCTTTTATAAGTTTATGTATATATTCATTCCATTTTTTCCAACCAATCCAATTATGTGCAATCCTCTCCCGAATAATCTGGTGAGGATTGTACAGACAGAGAATTCAATAAATTAACAGTCTTGTCAGAATTCTCTGTAACATATTTTTACAAAAGACTAATCATAT
>CAYHOV010000042.1:0-7294 GCA_964358615.1 Candidatus Woesearchaeota archaeon
CAAAAGTAAATTTTTTTCAAGGAGTCGAACAGGTTCGACGACAACGCCCAGACCAGGAGTCGAACCTGGATATCCTTGCGGAAATCGGTTAACTCGAATCTATTTTATTTTATTCGAGACCGACCGAGTACCGTTGTCGCATCTGGGCCTAATTCTTCAAAGAAATCTGACTATAAAAAACTAATTATAGTCAAGGACGCTGAACGCCTTGGCTATCCAGAGAAAGACATAAAATCGTGGGGAAAATTTATGTCTTTCACTATACTAACCTCTTCTTTTATCACTAGCACTCGAGCCTGCAAATGCGATTTCCAGATTAATGCTTGCTTTGAATACATCATTAAGCCAACCAAGATTTTTGATAGTTGATTCTAAAAAATCTAAAGATTTTTTATTACTCACAAGACTCACCTTTTTCCCCGAAGCTATTTCTTTTAATTCTCTCTTGACGAGGTGTTCCACATATTCACTGGCCCTAGTTCTCATCATACATATCACCCGATCGTCACCAGCTCGGTTCCACTCATCCACAGACCGAGTTAGTTCTTCAGAAATCCTATCAACTTTTTTCCTAAAATCCAACTCACTGTCAAAAATCCGATCTAATTCTTTTCCAAATCCTTCAACAGCCTCGTCACCTTTTTCAAAATCTCCCATGGGGTAATAAATTAACAAAACCTTTTAAATCCTATCTTTTAAGTTTGTTGATCTGGCCAAAATCCAGAGTTTCTTCTCCGGATAAAATAAAAACTTTAAATCTTGAAATATCTATTCTATCTTCCAACAAGCTTCGATGTAAAATATCAGTCCCCTCCACCAGCGGGAAAAAACTTGGCACAATGATCATATTTTTCTTCAATTCTTTTGATTTTCCAAAAAGAAAACACTTGTATTTTTCCTTTTTTGTGTCTCTCTCTATTGCTATCGCCGGATGAAAATGTCCGATAACCACTAATTTTATTTTTGAATCAAAAATCTCTAACTTGACAAAATCCTTCTTTGCTCCATGAATAAATAAAACATCACCCACAATAATGCTATCCACAAGTCTGATAAAATCAAAATTCTCCCTAGCTAAAATCGGCTCAAGAATATTGTCATGATTTCCTTTTATTATCACTATCTCTCCATTTTTTTCTAGATTTTTCCTGCACATCTCGACCACAGAATAAAACTCTCTGAATTCCTGTTTCAAAACTCCTGCAAAATAATGTTTCATATCACCAAGAAAAATAATTTTTTTGACTTTTCCTGTTTCCCTAAAAATATTTTCAAAGATTTCTAGACTAGTCTCAAGCTGTGTTCTCGGAAAACTCCAACCTCTCTCATTCAGATATTCTTCATAGCCCAGATGCATATCTCCGACTATCAAAATTTTCTTTTCTTTCCAGAACAAGGCCCTGTCAAAAATTTCAAACCTTTCAATCTTTGTCATAATTCACCGACGAGAAATAGCTTTTTAATTCTTTTGTATTTTGTTGGAATTTTTGGTTTTAATATTCTCGTCAAAAATTACAATTCAGAAATTGCAGTGCAATTTCTTTATTACACTACAAATCAAATAAATTTTATCTAGAATTCCCAATCTCTCCAGCCTCTGCAGGAATTTTCTCCACTAATCCAGAGGAAGATTCTCTCATCTCAATTTTCACTTTTTGTTTTGTATCTCCTCGATCTCCTTCATAGGATATTCGAATAGCCGGAGGAGCATAATTATTATTTTTTGGCTCAGTAAAGTTTTCAGAATATAAAAACGCGCCAAGAGTTCCAGCAACTATTCCGAATACAGCCAGGATAATATCTTCGTCTTGAGGGTCTACCATATAATTCTCAATCTCTATTTATTTATAACACTTTTCCTAGAAATTTACTACTCAAATCCAAATTACTTTGAAGAATAATCAAAATGCTGCATAGCAAGAGTGATCCCATTTTGGTCTGTTTCCTCTAATACCAAAGGTTTTTCCTCATCTTCAAAAGAAAATTTATCCCTTATCAAATATCTATTTTCTTCCTGTTGGTCAACAGGTCTTCTTACCCCATTAGAACCTTCCTCTACTCCTGCTTCTTCACTAAAAAAATACAAAGGACTATATGCCGGCGCTCTTCCAAAATCCGCCACATCAGTGATATTTACTCCTCTAGATAAATGAACAGTTATCCATTCTCCTTTTTTTAGATGTCGAACAGCAACCGGCAAGACAATTTTTTTCAATCCTCTTTGCTGATCTACTTCTAATTCGCTTCTATTGCCTGCTTGATAATGATCTGCCTTCCGAATGATGCAATGAAAAGGTATTACAACTTTATCAGCAGGAACTAAAATTCCCCTTAATCCCTCTATAAATTTAGGAGTTACTTTCTCCTGGAGTCCTGATTCTTCTCTTTCTGCCTGAGACAGTTCTGAATCATTTTCAAATGCCTCATGATCAATACGAGCATAACTTTTCCAACCCTCGTCCCCTACTTTCCCTCCCCGTTTCCTATAACTCTTTGCATTTCGTCGTTCTAATCTTCTGTAGATTGCCTCAAATTCTTTTCTGACCGGCCCGTAGACATCGTCGATAAGTGCCGAGAGTCTCCCAACATCTTCATGCGAAACTCGCGGATCTTTTTTTATAATTGGAATCATAGAACAAAATACAGATTTCTCTTTTTAAGGATTATTGTGATATTATATATTCAATCAAGGTTTCCCTTTCTTCAGTTCTGCGTAGACGCGCTTGATGAACTCAATCTTATCCTCAATTCTTATAACATCTGCATAGCTCTCCAGCAGCAAACTTATTGCAAACGGCGAGACCACTCGAGTATTTTTTCTCTCAATCTTTATTCTCCCACTTCCAATCAGTTCTAAAACTTTTTCAGCATTATTGATGTCCATCAGATCTTCTAAAACTTCCCGTCGCGCTTCTTTCAAGATCGGGAAATCCTTTGTCTTTTTTCTTATGGCCGCAAGGAGAAAATGGCTCGACATCTGCTGTTTGCCGACACTCTTCACCCGGCCCTTGTAATTTCTCAATATCATCAATCCCCTCGAAGCACAGTGTCTGAATCTTCTTCTTAGAACTTCAGTCGTCTCAATCGCATCAGCCAAAACTTGCCGGATATTTTTAGAATCAATTTTCCTGAAACCTTTTTCCAGTTTTTCAGCATCAATATCTTTTCCAGCGATGAAAAATCCATTGTCATTTATACCTATCTCCACATCTCGCCTTCGCGCCGAAGCAACCACATAGGCCACTGCCCTCGACAGAGCATCGTTCACCCGTCGGCCAAACAGCGTATGAAATATGATATATGTCTTATCTCCTCGATATTCTTCGATCAAGATTCGATTTTCATGGGGAATCAGCGAATATTCAAACTGGTCCTTGAAATAATTATACACACTTTCCCCTGTTTTCTCGTCGCAGCCCGAGAATTCGCGGATGAACCCTTTGATTTCTACTGGAGATTTTTTGCTCTCAAATCTCTCGGCAATAAGTTTCCTGAATCTCGATATAGTCATCGCACAATCAAAACTCAGCGGCAACATCTCTGAAAACCACGACGGTATTGTCGGATTTCTTCCAGAGGCCCGCACATAGGCATTCATTCCCTTGGAATAAGCATACTCATATCTCGATCCGCCAAGGACAAAAACATCTCCTTTCTTCAATCTTTCAGAAAATTCCTCGTCAATCTTTCCAACGACTTCCTGATTTCCCGCAAGAACAACATTTACAAAACTTTCATCCGGAATTGTGCCGATATTTGTCATATATATCACCCGGGCCAACATTCCTCGCTTTCCAACCTCTCGAGTTATTGGATCATACCAAATTTTTGAATAGACATTGCTAGTTTTCAACTCATATTCTCCGGATAAATAAGATATCACAGACAAAAAATCCTCCCTCGTCAGATTCCTATAGCAAAAACTTTTCCTGATCACCGCGAACATCTCATCCACATTCCATTTTTTATAGATCGCCATGCCATAGATCTGCTGGCTGAGCACATCCAAACAATTTTCAGGAATATGGACCTTATCGATGACTCTTTCTCTCGCATTTTTAGAGATAACCACACATTCTATCAGATCATCCACACCATTTACAATAAATCTTGCCTTGCTTGTCTCATGCAACTGATGTCCTGCCCGTCCGATTCTCTGCATTGCCCTCGAAACAGCCTTAGGACTTCCCAAAAGAATGACCAGATCAATAAAACCAATATCAATTCCAAGTTCCAGCGAAGTCGAACACACCACAGCCTTCAACTCTCCTTTCCTCAATCTCTCTTCCAACTCAAATCTATGGTGTTTAGACAGCGAAGAATGATGCGCGCCGATGACACTCACCATTTTTCCATTCTCTTCCTCAATATCCACATATTTTTTTGGAAATTTTTCCTTGAGATTATGCACAACTCGCTCTGTTGCGCTTCGAGTGTTCGTAAAAATCAGCGTAGTCTTGTGTTCCTCGACCATTTTATCTATCAATTCATACAATTCTCTGTTTAATTTTTCAGTTGTAGTGTCTAAAAAATCTTCAACCGGCGTCAAAACCTCCAGATCTAATTTTTTTAACATCTCAACCTCGGCGATTTTGCACTCTCGCCCCTGTCCCACAAGAAAATTTGCGATTTTTTCCAACGGAGCAATAGTCGCACTCAATCCAACACGCGTTATTTCTATCTTTGACATGTCCTGCAGCCTCTCCAATGTCAAACTCAGATGAACTCCTCGCTTATTTTCCGCCAGCGAATGCACTTCATCGATAACAACCCACTCAATAAGTGAAAATTTTTCTGAAAATTTCGGAGAATTTATCATTATTGCTAAACTTTCCGGCGTTGTGACTAAAATATGCGGAATATGTTTGGCCATTTTTGTTCTTTCTGCCATTGTCGTATCTCCTGTTCTCAATCCAACACGAATTTTTTGCAATTTTATTCCATTTTTCTTTGCGATTTCCTCAATTTCCTCCAATGGCCTGATAAGATTTACAAAAATATCATTTGAAAGAGCTTTCAACGGAGAAATATAGACACTATAAACCCGATCTTCCAACTCTTCCCGCTTCGCAAGGCCAACTAAATAATTCAAGATCGACAAAAAAGCAGTCAATGTCTTTGTTCCCCCTGTTGGCGCAGATATTAAAATATTTTTTCTCTCAAAAATATACCTTACTCCATACAATTGAGTCTTACTGAAATTTTTGAAACGCGAGAAAAACCACTCTTTGACAAGCGGATCCAGACTCTCAAGTATCTCTGCCTCGCTTCTTTCTTTCACATACTCAAAATTCATCTGCTCATCCAGATTTTTTTGTTCTTTATTCATTATGATTTCCCCCGATAAAGTTTATTCAACCCTAACAACTTTATTGGAATTTTTGGGTTTGACGTTCTCATCAAAAATTTCAATTAGGAATTGCCTAACTTAGTATTAGCAATTCCTTTATTAATTCTGCCAGTAATTAGTCAGTTACACTATTTCTAGAAGTAATTTTTTTAAGCCGCCCCGGCAAAGAATCCTATTTTGGTGAGTTAATAAATTTTTCCTTTCCTAAATCTCGCAATCAAATCTGCCAATCAAGCAAAGATTCTATTGTTTCCTTTGCAAATCAAATTTCAGAATTCTATCAAGAATAACCGAATAACTTTTAAACCCATATCTCCTTTTTAGATGATGCCAGTCATAAGCAAACAAAAAAAAGATAAGATCCAGGAACAGATTATTTTTCATCTCTATAATATTTTTCCAAAACAGGTTTTTACTTCAGACATTGCAAAAGAAACCGCCCGTGACGAAGAATTCATCAAAGCACTACTTATTGATCTGCAAAAAAAAGACCTAGCGACTTGCATCATGAAAAATCCCCAGGGAATAAAATACGAAAAACGCATGCGCTGGCGAATCTCCAACAAAGCCTACGATGTCTACAGCAAACACCAGACTCAAAAAAATTCTCAAGCAAGCCAAATCCAGGAAAAAATATATTCTTCATCTGAACCTAGTTTGGATTTAGTTGAGAGAGGGTAGTTCTAAACCAAACATATAACATAATCAATCACAACTAATCTTATAAACTTGCATCATTTTCCGAATCCATGGATGCTATAAAACAAGCCTTTGCAAAAATAAAAGAAGATATAATTTTTCTTAGTAACGAACTTCTTAATCTTCGCCTCGATCTAAACACAGTTCAAAATTCCTACACTCAAAAACTTGAGATTCTGAACAATAAAATAGAAAATATTGATAAAAAGCTCGACGATATAGACATTTCTATCCAGAGAGTAATCTTTAATCAGAACCAGGCCCACAATCCAACACATAAATCCCCAGATTCCGCTCAAAACCTCTCGTTATCCAACAATCCAACACATATTCCAACACTTCCATCGGAAGTAAAGGGGTTATTAAACCAGAATTTGGCATTCTCCACAGGAAATGAAGGGGTTCCAACAGACAAATCAACAGACCAACCAACACACCAACACACCAACATTCCCTCGATAAATAACTCGAAAGAGCGCCCATTAACTCTCAAAAAGGAGGATTATGCGAACTCGTTCGAACGTGCCTCCATTGCTCTCGAAACCCTTGATTCTCTCAGGAAAGAGATCCGCCTTAAATTTAAACGTCTAACTAATCAGGAAATGGCGGTTTTTTCAACGATCTATTCTCTCGAGGAGCAACAGGTCTCTGAGATCACCTATAAGACAATTGCCCAGCGTCTTAATCTCAGCGAATCTTCTATTCGCGACTATATCTTTAAGTTAGTCGAAAAAGGCATTCCCATCCTCAAAATCCGCCAGGAAAACAATAAAACAGTCTTCCTCCAGATTTCTCCAGACCTGCAAAAAATTGCCAGTTTATCGACGATATCTCAACTTCGCGAACTCTAACACATTTTCTTCTAAAGCAGTTATCCGGCTAACCGAATCATAATTCTCACTACTTTCTTCTTTTCTGATTTCTCGGTTAGAGGTATGCAAATTCTCTCTATTTTTGCTCCTCTCATTCTTTCTTTTTATTCTCCTTTTGATTTTCTTCTGAATCCTCTCAAAAACCTCACTTTTCTCCCTAGTTTTTCGGTTTTCTTTCTAAAAAACAAGATTTTTCCCCTAAAAACCTCATTTTTACTGTTTTAATATGATCTACCTATCTCTCACTTACAAAAACTCACAAAAAACCTAATATTTATCTCACTTTTTACCGGTTTATTCGGTTTTTATCCCCTAGCTAACTCTCACTTTTCGGTTTTTTGTTGTTTTTTAGGCCAAATATTACCTTTTTTTC
>CAYHOV010000043.1:0-6530 GCA_964358615.1 Candidatus Woesearchaeota archaeon
ATTGCCTATGATATGAAAACTGCGGAGTTGATAAGAACAAAACAAAAATATAAGGAAGTAGAGGAAGAATTCACTTCGTCGCTGTTCCAGCTCGGAAATAGGCTTGGCGACGGGACTCCTGCAGAGATTGCGTTCAGCAAGGTTGCAGAATCTTCGAAGGGAACAGAAGTCGAAGGATTTTTTAGAATTGTCAACGAGAATCTGATGCAGTTGGGCATGAGCCTGAAAGAAGCAATATTCAATCCAAAGCGAGGAGCGATTGTGTTCTATCCTTCGAAGTTGATCGAGATATCGATGAAGATATTGCTTGAGTCTGTAAAAAAAGGATTGAGAATTGCAGCAGTGAGCCTAATGTCTATTTCAGAGTATTTGAAAAATATCAAAAAAATCAATGAAAGATTGAATGATCTGCTTGCAGATATTATTTCGGATATGAAATCAAATATGGTTTTTTTAGCTCCGCTGTTGTCGGGAATCATCATCGGATTGACTGGAATGATTGCAACTATTTTGTCGAATCTGGCAGCGTTATTTAAGCAAGGCAGCTTGGGTGGTGAAGGTATGGCTTCTGTGGGAAATATTAGTTCGCTATTGGGAATTTTCAATGTCGACCAGATGATACCGCCTTATTGGCTACAGTTAACTATCAGCGTATATCTAATTGAAATCGTTTTCATCTTGACTTCGACGCTTGTGACAATAAGAGCTGGAAAAGATGATCTGCAGACTACTGCGGAAACAGGGAAGAATTTGAAGACAGCTATATTGCTTTATCTTGTTGTTGCGTTCATATCGATTGCAGCGTTGACGTTGACAGGCAGTTTGGTGCTGTCGGGGGTTCTGGGATAATTTTTTATTAATCGTTGTAGGGGAGAGAAACAGAAAGATTTAAATAAGTGAGCTCACTTATTATTTTATGACAAATATAACGTTATCAATAGAGAATGAAGTATATAAAAAGATGCGGAGATACTCTGAAGTAAAATGGAGCGAATTTGTCAGGAAGATAATAAAACAGAGAGTGGAAGAATTGGATAAGATTTCTAATAGTCCAAAACAAGAGAGCATCTCTACGATGTTAGCATCAGAAGAAGTATTAAAAAAAGATTGGACTAATAAATTTGATGAGAGGTGGGATAATGTTTGAGCAGAGCGAGATTGTTCTAGTTCCTTTTCCTTATTCTGATCTAAGCGGCATGAAGCAGAGACCTGCATTGATTCTTTCTAATAAATCAATAAACAAAAATCAAGACAGAATTTGCTGCCTTATCACAAGCAATCCCAATAATGAGGGGATGTTAATAGAAGGAAAGGATTTTTCCGAGGGAAAATTGCCTTTTAAGAGCTGGGTTAAGCCACAAAGATTGTTTACTATTGATGAGCGTGCGATCAGAAAAAAAATGTGCAAAATTAATAAGAATTTTCATAATAAGATTTTGAAAATGATTAATGGATATCTTCAAGTAGAGTGATGGGTTTATTTTTAGAGTTTTGAGAATTTTTTAGAATTCAGAAATATTTATAAAGGGAATATTATTATGTAGATTTATGATAAGAAGAATAAGAGGTAAAAGAGGAATGACTGTTGAAGGATTTCTTATTGGGGTCGTGATTCTTGTTGGCTTAGCTGTGATGGTTTTATATGGTTTATTTGGTTCATTTCAAGCAATATATAATTATTTTGGTTCGGTTTTTGGTGCTGGCTCAACTGTACAAACTATCGTGGATGCATGTTCTTTGGCTTGTGCTCAGGGAGCTGTCTATAATTGGTGCGGTTATACTCATACTGTAGATCTTGAGACTGGAGAACAATATTCGGGAAGTTGTCAAACTTTTAAAAATAATTTGAATATTTTCAAGAGTATGTCTACTTTTAAGTGCGAAGCTATATCTTGCACGGTACTTCCGAAGACATGCACTGATTTTAGTGGAAATTGGGTAGCAGGAAATGCTAATTGTGGAAACAATCAAACAAATATTGCTGATCAGGTCGGAAATAGCGAAGGAAATGATATAACTAAGAGAAAGTGCTGCGCTAAAGTTTAATTATTTTTTATATTTTTATATTTTGATTCTTAAAATTTTTTAGAAGGCGGATTTTAGATAACTTTATTAATCCCGATTACTATTTTAAAAGATGATGTAGAAAACTGAAAGTTTTCAGTATTCTCACTTTAGGAGGTAAAGTTTCGAATGAAAAAAAGAGGATCTTTAAGTTGGCAGGAATTGGGTCTTGCAATACTTGCGGCACTTGTATTCATGGCACTTCTTTTTATTGTTTTTTTTGGTTGGCCAAAAATCAAGGAAATTGTGATAAGTGCATTTGATTATATTAAATTTGGAAGAGCAAGTCTTTGGCTAGGATTAGGATGAGAAAAACTCGGGGATTTAAAAAAAATAAACAGGGAGCAGAATGGGGCGTTGTGCAACTTATAGAAATTATGCTATTAATCGTCACTATCGGACTTGTTGTTTTTGGTCTGAGCACTAATGCATTTAAGCCCTTGAAGGAAAAGACGACGCAGATGGTCTATCAAATCATGATAATGCTCGGAATCGGCAAGGAAAATAGTCCAGGTGCAGGAACGAGGATGGTTGATTTTGAAGGAAAGAGCTATGAGTTGATTGTCAACGACGATAGCGGTAAATGCATTGTATTGATGGACGGGAATAGCTATGCGTTGGATTTTACTCCAGACGGAGGAAATGGGCAGAGATTGAAATCATTTGAGAAAGTTTGGCTTGTTAACGATGGTCGTGGAGCCACTGGAAATTTTTATCGTTTTAGATATGATGTTTTAGGATATTGGGAATTTTCAAAAACTCATTTTCAAATGAAAGAAGGAGAGTGGACTGATTGGATTAATGTTAAAGATAGAAGTTTTACTGAAACTGTAAAAGATCTTATTGACGCTTTAGTTTCGGCTGATAAAGAACAAGGAGAAGCATTACTTTTAGACCCCGGAAGATGGAAGACTGACGCTTATTTTTATACTAATGTTGATCCTCCAAAACAAGAATGGATTGATATTGATCATGAGGCGGCGACAAATAATATGCTTGCGGTCAGAGAAATCTATGATTATATTGTCAAGACCTGTCTGAGAACTCTCGCAGATACAGGGGTTTATACTCGCGTTGAAAATTTAGATACATTTAGTTCGACTTTTGGGCCAACAGAGAGACCTTGTAAAATTGATAATGGATATGTTTTCCTAGATCAATCTGTCAACGGAAAACAGTATGGGGTTCCAATAGCTGAAAAAACAGGTGACTATGGGCCATTTGTTTTGAAATATCGTGAAGTAAATGGGGGATGGACTGATTACAAAAAAGATCCCGAACTGGTTAAATTTGGAGATGGTTCTGGTTGGGAAGATTTGAAAAGATTATTGAAAATAAAAGAACTTCTTCAGGAGGAATGTTGATGAACAAGAAAGGAATAGAGCTGCAGAAAGAGATAATAGAACTTCTGTTGGCCATAGTCGTGATTTTTGTTCTGGGCACTTTATTTGTCAGATTATTATTTCCGTTTGATAAGGACAGCGAGAGTGCGAAAGGTTATCTTGATAATCTTAAAAAAGCAATCGCAGATGCTGATGCAGGAAAAGTCGGAGAATTTGCCATATTGCCGAGGACAGAGGATGCAACTATGTTTTATCTTGTTTATTTTCCTAAATATGAAAGAATATCAATGAGCCTGGATAATGAGCAGACTTATCAATTCTTGCCTTCAAACAGCATCGGAAAGCGAGGAGCTTGCATCTGCTATATCAAAGATGATAAACCTGTATGCAATCAATGTATGCCTTTGGGCCAGATTTATGTCGGAAATCTCAGCACAAAACTTGATAAAAGAGTTCTTGAACTTTCGGGAATCAATACATTGAATTTTGAAAACAAAAAAATAAATGAAGAGAGTGTCTATCTTATCACTCTAAAATCAAAATGATAAAAAATAAAAGAGCATATACAATATCAAGAGAAACTCTGGAATGGATAGCATATATTGTTCTTATCTGCGGATTAGTCATCAGTGGAGCTGTCTTGATATTCAATAAAATGGGATATTAATAGTATTTATTCGTACAATAAGATTTATTAATATTCTTTAACCCAAATTATGATGATGAACAAAAGAGGACAGGGATTAAAGTGGGACCTTGTACTGAGCTTGATGCTGGGATTGATTGTATTGGGTCTTGTGATATATTTTATTGCTCAGGAATATCTTACCGGCGACGAGATGGGCTGGCAGATCTGCAGAGAGAGTGTTTTATTGAGAAGCGGAAATTTTCAGAATATTGTCAAATTAGAACAAGAGAAACTTTTTCCATTCAAGTGCACGACACAAAATGTTGTGATTGATTTTAAAGATTTAAGAAAAGCTGAAAGATTAATCGGAGAGACAATGGCCCGATGCTATTATACTTATGGAGAAGGCCAGGCATTGTATGCTCCGGAGTTCAAGGGCAATAAACTGATGTGCTTCTATTGCGCGAGAATACATTTTACCGATGATGTAAAGGATTATTATAAATACTGGACGAGTGAGGATCTGCGAGTAGATGGGGCACATCAGGATGTGAGAATCAATCTGGATGATATTATGCAAATGGATTTTTCCAATGGGATGACCTATGGCAAATATCTCTATGGGATGAAGAAAGGATATACTATCGCGGCTTTTCAGCCTCGACCAACTGATAATAATGAGCGTGGTGCTCCTATCATAAATAACCCTAAGAGTTCGGAAGATGGAGATATCTATGTGATGTACACTTATTGGAATCATGCTTTGACAAATTTTGGTTCTTATCTGCCGTGGGACTGGCTCAATGTCCAATCAAAAGATAATATTATCTACCAGTTGGCGGCTAGTGGACAAGTCGACAGAGACTTTGCAACAAATTTAATGCTTATTCAACCTCAGCTAGGGGGCTCGGCAACTAATATGTGTGATGTCATTGAAACTATTCCGGGTTAGAATAAATTTTTATTTGATGACGAGATTTACTTATGAAAATGAATAAAAAAGGAGCTGAAATAATTCAGCAGATATTGGTGCAGATATTGATAGTCGCTGCTCTGTTTGTGCTTTTTTTTGCAGCTGCGAGCATGAGAGCAAATTCAGATAATGCAAAACAGCAGGTATTGGAAAAACAATTGGCACTATTGATTGATTCTGCAAAAGCTGAAACAACACTGACAGTATATAAGGCTCAGATGAAAGGAACTATAGAGAATATTGAATTGAAAAACGGGAGGATATTTGTCTATATCGGGAACACAAAGATCACAAAGGGCTATCCTTATTTTTCAAAGTATGGGGTTGAGATTGAAGGTGAACCAGATAAATTTTTAATAAAGATAAAATGATGATCAGAAACAAAAAAGCAGTCGTCGGTGAAACAATCCTGTATGTCTATAGATTCATGCTCGTGAGCATCATCGCTTTGGTTGTTCTGGGAATTGCCGCAGTGGCCTATGATTATTATATCGACGTGAGAGATGTGGAAGCAAGAATTTTAGAACGAGATGTGATTGGTTGCATCGCAGGCAATGGATTATTGGATCTAAACATTGTGCCTGAAAAAGATTTATTGGAATATTGCGGTGTGAAAAATAATGATAGATTTTATGTGCGAGTCCAGGTCTTCAACAGCAGCATGGGAAAATTAAAAGTTTTAGAGCATGGAGACTCGGGGCTTGAGTCTGTGAAGACGATTTTTGAGGGAAGAGGCACTGACAAGATCGCGAAGTATGCGCCTGGAGCACCTGCAGGAACATGGTATAAAATAAATCTAAAACAGGGAGAGAATCTCAGTCGCGGAAATATTTTTGTGGAGGCAATAGTCAGCTATGAATCTTAAAATAATTTTTTCAGATAGGAAAGCGGTTCTTGGATCATTTATGGCGATATTCTGGGCAACGATAATCATCCTCGTCATCTTGATAGCATTTGCTCTGGGAAGCACGGTCTATCGGGATCTGGCTGGAATCAAGGGAGATGTGATGATCCAGAAAATAGACAATGATACAAACCTCGGCGAATTCAGAAAGGTCTCGGATCTAAAAGCAGAGTCCTATGGCCAGGATTTTTCTGAGAAAATTGAAAGCATCAAAATCTTCTTTAGCAAGATAGTAAACGACAAAGAATATTGTTCTCTTGAATTAAAAAGAGGAAAATTCAGAATCAGCGTCGATGGTAAACATTTTTTTACAGAAAGAGGCGGGAAGTGGGTGGAGTTTGCAACTGAAGATTATACTTTTGATGAAACTCTTTTGCCGGCAGAGGAATCAGATTCTTTGAGAGAAATACTTTTTTTAGAGAAAGTCTATAATAAATTAAAGGGGGAATGCAAATGAATAGTCGCGGGCAGGTTTTTGCCTTGTATCTTGTTGTCTTAACTTTTGTGATGTGCCTGGTTGTCATCGGTATGTATTTTGTCCAACAGAAAACCTTGGATAGTTCTGTGATATTGCCGAAGGATTTTTTAGTTATGTTGGATAGGCAGGATGTTTTTGAT
>CAYHOV010000044.1:0-6370 GCA_964358615.1 Candidatus Woesearchaeota archaeon
ATAGCATGAGTGCTAGGAGAAGATGGAACGAGGTCCATACAAGATTAAACAATTTTGTTTCAGCGAAAAATTGTGTAACCTGCGGCCAGGTTCCTGCAACAGTTATCAGCGTCGCTGGTTCTGGAAGATATGGATATAGCGTCGGCAGTTGCTATGTTGCCTGTGATAAAGAAGATTGCCAGAGAAGCCTGACCAGGATGCCTTCCTGCGGCACAATGTTATTACCGATTGGATTTGATACTATACTGCAATTCGGCTGGTCTGCGGGCGATAGAAAATATGACGAGAAAAAAATAACAAAATTAATGCTCGAGCTGGCGGGCTGGACTCAAGGAAGGATGACTGCACAGAATGCGACTGATTTTATTGACAGCCGGACATTGAAGGCATAATTAGATTTATAAGTTTCTTTTCCTAATTTATTTTATGAAAATTCTAGCAATAGGCGATGCTCATGGGAACTTGAGAGAAATAGAAAAAGCTCCTGCAAAAGATGTAGATTTAATTTTACTTAATGGAGATTTAGGCAAGGCAAATTTGATGAGAAAAATGGCTTTTGCTAATGCAAACAGAGTAAAGCAAGGCCTGCCAAAATTAGAGTATTCTCCGTCGGAAAGAAAAAAAGCTTTTATGGAGGCCTATGATTCTTCATTGGTTCTTGTCAGATATTTATCTGGATTTGCACCGGTTTACCTTATTTTTGGAAATGTTGAAAGTTCAAATGCTGAAACAAGAAAAGAATCCAAAGAAATCGGTTTGGCTCTTCCATTTTTGCGGGACAATCTTGAAAAAATAAAAGGAGTAAGAATTATAAATAATCGGGTTGCTAATTTTGGGGGAATAAGAATTGGAGGATTAGAGTATTTTGTCGACGAGAGTTGGGTCAGAAAGTTTAGACCGGGAGATTACGGGGAAAGATTGAGAAATGCAATGATAGAAAGCAAAAAAGCTAAAAGAGTTTTAAGAAATTTTGGCCAGGTTGATATTTTGCTGTGCCACCAGCCGCCATTAGGAGTCCTTGACAAAGTAACTGCAAGATTTGCTCCAAAACCCTGGCAAGGAAAACATGCAGGCAGCAAAGTAATTTTTGATTATGTGAGAAGAGAACAGCCAGGATATGTTTTCTGCGGACATATTCATGAAGCCCGAGGACATGCAAAAATTGGAGCAAGTGAGGTCTATAATCTAGGTGATGCAGGATATAAGATGATTGAGATTAATTGATTTTTCTTTCAAACAGATCCAACTTAAAATATTTCAAAATCTCCACACTCTTCTTATCAATTCGCAGATTCAACTGCCAGTTCTCGACGCCATTTTCAACTGCTTTTTTTGCAGCATCTTGGATTATTCTATTTGAAGGATCTATTTTCGGAGGAGAGAATGGCCGAGCATCATAAATAAAACAAAGTAATATTATCGCTTTTTTCTTCCCAGTTATTTTTCCCAGATCATCAAAATGTTTTATCAGCCTATCAAATGAATTAAATTTAGACATAGAATCATTTTTTATTTCGTCCTTCGACGGAAATTCTATCAATGGCATCTTTACTTCCAGATATGTCTCGCCCACAAGAAAATCAATCCTGCTTTTCCCAAGTTTTATCTCTCGATTTAATTTTCCCTGACAGAGTTTTTCCAGTTGACCCTTTTCAAGAAAAAATTCCACATATCTATTTATTTTTGTCTGATTTATTCCAATCCATTTTCCCTTCTCAATAGATATTGCCTCGACAGTATATGGCGTCTTCCGTTCAACATTTTCCGATTTAGACAACAAACAAGAAATATCTTTGAATTTTATATTTCCAATTCTTCCAGTAACCGGGCAATGGCATTTTACTATCGACCCATTCACATCCACGAGCATAATAAAACGATTTGGCCTCGATTTTATCATCCCCTCGATCAACTCTGATTTAAACAAATATTTTTGGGCCATTGACTTCCCAATATTGCGCTGTTTAATAACATTTTCAGATTAAGATCTCTTTTCTCACATCTTTAATAGCACGAACGCCTAATGAATCAAGAGACATAGGGGCAAATCCATCACAAATTAAACCAACCTCTAACCCGGTTCTTATTCTTGAATATGCACTGAACATCACAGATGATTTTTCTCGGGGATAAGTATAATATAAACTCCCTCCAGGATTTTTTGCAGAAGGTAATCCGTGTTTTGTATCCGAATCTACCCACCCATCTAGAGAAGTTCCGGGTTTTCTATCTTCCATTAAACAATCATCAAGTTTTTGTTCTTGACCTTCAAAAGTTATTGAGTATAATCCATCTGATTTTCGTTCAAATCTAGCATTCAGCCATTCTTGTCTTGTTAGATCTTGGGATCTAGTCAGTTTCCCAAATAATTTTTTATATTTATAATCCTGCGAATCTCGCGCAAATCTCAAGAATGCTCTGAATTCATAGGCCGTTGGCATTTGAAATCCTTGTTTATGTAATTCTTCATTTGCCTCTGTCCAATTTTTTCCAAATAAACTTCGCTCTTTAGCCACATAGCATTTTATCGACGGAACATAGACAAATCTACTGTCCCTCATCAGAGAATTTTCCGGAGAATTCTTTCTCAATAATTCTTCAAATTCTATATCTCCTGGATAGAAGTCGTGCAATATTAAAATGTCTTGAACCTCACTTTCATTTATTCTACCTTCTTTAAAATCCACTAGGGTTTTACTCAATCTTACTGCTTCTCTCTTCCGTAGGACTTCTTTAGCTCCTTCAGTGACCATATTTTTGACAGATTATAATCATTTTTAAGGATTTATATCTTCACAAAAACCTTATAAAACTTAAAACACTATAAAAATCATGGAGAAAGAGAATGCCCTGTGGCACAAAGTTTCTGAGCAAGAAAAAGAAGACATAAAGAAAAACGCGAAAAAGATTCTTGATGAATTTGCTTCCAAGCTTGAGAAGATCGACGTAAAAGAAGGCCACTTCGAAAACCAAGACGGTCTGCGGGACGAAGGTACTGGCTGGGAAACAGATCCTGAGTTTCGAGACACAATGTTCGCCAATGCTCCAAACGCCGAAGGAGATTCTATTCTTGCAGAAAAAGGAGGATGGAAATGAACGAGTCCCAAGATGAAATTATCGGTGAAAATCAAGAAGATATAGATGCAGCTAGATGGAGAGCAGAGGGATTATTATTTTCACAAACGCGTTGGGAAGACGAAGAAGGCGACTATGATATTAATGGTCTAAGGGAAGGAACAAGAAGAGCAATAGACCAACTTCCTCCTCATTTGCAAGAGGGATATAGAAAAATATATTTCCAAGGAAGGGTCAGAAAACCAGGAGAGGGGATGATCTAATGGAAGGAAAATATATTATTGCTTCAGGCCCAGTGATTATCGAAGCTGGAAAATTATTAGTGAATAAAGACGATAAAGATCCATTTTACAAATTACCTGGCGGAACTGTTGAAGGAGATGAAAGTCTAGAAGAAGCCTGTCATCGAGAGACAAAAGAAGAAAATAACGGCGAGATAGAGATTGTCAAGCCGCTCAATCCAATGATTCTCTGGAAAAATCCAAAAACTAACGAGCCAATGACAATTTTACTGATTCACTATCTTGCAAAATTAAAAAATAAGGATAAAATAAAACCAATTCCTCCGATTAAAGAAGTCAAATGGTTATCCATTGCAGAAATAAAATCAGGAAAGCATAATGTTGCACCGAATATAAAATTTCTTATTGAGAAAGGAGATATAAAATGACAGAAAAAATAAAACTCTACGCGCTAGGAAATTCCAAGGATTATAACTATAATTATTATATCTTCGATAAAACAAAAGAAGTACACCAGATTCTGGAAAGAATATTTGAGGATATCTTTAAAGTACGTTGGCCAGTGATAAACGAGAGTATGGATAAAAATGATAATCCTGTTGAGATTCCTGTTAATATAGAGAAAAATACAGATTTTCATGAGACTCTCGATAGGACAAAGAAAAAAGAAGAAAGAATAGATATTTTTTATGGCCACAAAAGAATGTTTGTATTCATTCATAGCTCTCCTGAATTGAGATTGGAGTTTAATAAAAAACTAAACAAGGTAGTAACAATGCCTGAGGAGAAAAAATCAAATACATGACCCAAAAAATCTCAATCTCTCAAAAAGTCGAACTCATCAAAAAAGGCAAACTCACCGCTGAAAAAAACGTCGCAGACTTTGGCGAAAAAATACAGAAATTAAATAAAAAATTAAATATTTATCTCTCGCTGAATACAAAAGCCATTGAACAGGCCAAAGAGATTGATGCGAGAATCAAACAGAAGAAAGAAGTAGGAAAACTTGCAGGAATCTGCGTCGCTGTCAAGTCAAATATTTCTGTGCGAGATATGGAGACTAATTGCGCTTCAAAAGTTTTAGAAAGTTATATCTCTGGTTATGATGCAAGTGTTATTGAGAAATTAAAAAATGAGGACGTGATAATTTTGGGGATGGTCAACATGGATGAGTTTGCGTGTGGTGGAAGTGGAGAGACTTCTGCATTTGGGCCAACGAAAAATCCGCGAAATCCTGAATTAATTACGGGAGGTTCATCGAGCGGAAGCGCAGCAGCTGTTGCTGCAGATTTGTGTGATTTTGCCCTCGGAAGTGATACAGGTGGATCGCTAAGAAATCCCGCTTCTCATTGCGGTGTTGTGGGATTGAAACCATCCTATGGAGCAGTCTCGCGATATGGTTTAATCGATCTATCAATGTCTTTAGATCAGATTGGTCCAATAACAAATTCTGTCGAAGATTCTGAATATATTTTCAATATCATCCGAGGCCAGGACAATTTTGATCCAACTTCTCAAGATATAAACGAGAATAAAATTCCAAAACAAGTTCGACTAGGTCTCGTAGATGTCGACAAATTCTGCGATAAAAAAATTGCAGATCTGATTACTAAAAAAACCGAAGAAATCGCAAAGAAAAACAAATGGACAATAAAAAAAATAAACCTGCCCCTAGACATTGCGATTCAGACATATTATGTTCTAGTCTATACTGAATTTTTTTCAGCGACGAGAAAGTTTGATGGAAGGCGTTTTGGATTGAAGATTGACGACGCAGCAGGCCCAGAAGTCATCCGAAGAATTCTTGGCGGTTCTGAAATAAGCAAAGCAGAGTATCATGGAAAATACTATAGAAGTGCTCTAAAAGCCCGGGACTTTGTAAAAGCACAATTTGAAAAATTATTCCAAGAAGTAGATATCATGGTTTTGCCAGCTGTTCCAATATTGCCTCATAAGATTGGAGAAAAAATATCAATAGAAGAAATGTATTCCTACGATGTTTTGACAATTCCAGCAAATCTCGGAGGAATCTGCGGAATATCAATTCCAGTAGGAGAGATTGACAAAAAGCTAGTTGGGATGCAAGTCTTTGGGCCAAGATTCTCAGATCCGATGCTATTAAGTTTAGCAAAATCATTTGAATAAAAATTATACTAAAGATATGTTTCTTAATCCTTGTTTTATTATTGGAATTACATCTTTTATAGTGCTCCAAATTTTTCCCAATCTTACTTCAAAATAAGAATGAATCATTAAATCTCTGAAATGACTTATTGTAAACCAAGGTATTTGTTTATTCTTCTCTTTTAATGAACTCGGAATATTTTTGCTGGCCTCTCCGATGATTTCTAGTTTTCTTATAACCGCATCCTGCATCATCTTATTATTTTTGAATTGTTCTTCAGAAATCCCCTGAGTATAATTTTCAATATCTCTAATACTTTCTCCTATGTCTGTTAGATATAATTTGTAATCTCTTTTCATTGGAATTTTTGGGTTTGATATTCCCCCACCCGTTGCGCGTCAAAAATTTCAATTAGAAATTGCTGGTCGCAAAACGAAAAAATTCGCGGAAAATACGCTATATCCTGTTCCGGAAATAGTGAATTTTTGGGCAATTTCTTCATAGTTTCAGTGGAATCTCATCTCCGAGTATAAATTCTCGTAATTCTCTCCGAATTGTACTATATTCGACAATATCTACTTTTCTCTTTACCTGTTTTTCTAAATTGAGCTTTAATTCTATGAGGCCAGTTAATCCTACACTGTCATTTATTTCTATGAGTATATCTACATCGCTTTCCTTTTTCTGCTCGCCCCGGGCATAGCTTCCGAAAATCCCTGCCCTGGTGACTTTATGCTTTTTGAGGATAGGGATTATTTTTTTCTTTATTTTCTCGATTTCTTTTTTATTATCCATATTTGTACGATGTGTTTGAAGTTTTTAAGGGTTTTTGTGAGCGAGTTTGCGATTGGACTTAGGAGTACAAATTTAAATATCATTAATTATTTATTATAAGATGATAAAAAGATATGTGATTTCCGGCGGCCCC
>CAYHOV010000045.1:0-5956 GCA_964358615.1 Candidatus Woesearchaeota archaeon
AGTGCCCTCATAGTTAATGATTTGATTATTAAAACAAATAATCCTCAAAAGGATAATCTAAATGAGTTTGATTTTTTTTGGGAAAGTAGTCTTACTGATTCTGCTTCAAAAGGCCACCCGGATATTGAGATAATAAGTTTTGATTCGAGGCTTAAGACAATCTTAGAAATTCTTGAGGTCACGGATAAACCAATGATTGTCGACGGAGATACGGGCGGAGATATACATCATTTTGAATATCTTATACCCAAGCTTGAAAGAACAGGAGTTTCTGCGATAATTATTGAGGATAAAATTTTTCCAAAGAGAAATAGTCTAGAAGAAGGTACAAATCAGGATCAAGAAGATCCTGAAAAATTCTGTGAAAAAATAAAAATAGGGAAAAGAATACAACAATCTAGAGATTTTATGATAATTGCGAGAATAGAAAGTTTAATTGCCGGCAAGACAGTTGAAGAAGCACTCTCGAGGGCCAAAAAATATTTATTAGCTGGTTGCGATGGAATAATGATTCATTCTAAATCCATTACCCCCGATGAGATTTTTTTATTTTCAGAGGGATACAAAAAATTATGCAACGATATTAAAATAAAAAAACCTCTTGTTTGTGTTCCTACAACCTATAATTCTACCTATGAGGTAGATTTACAAAACAAGGGATTCAACATAGTCATCTATGGAAATCATATGTTGCGGGCTTCATTCAAGGCCATGGAACAAGTCGGGAAAACAATTCTTGAAAATGGTCGGGCTCTTGAGGCCGAACCCTATTTGGCAACTACAAAACAGATATTTGAAAAAGTCGGTTTTCTCGACATAAAAGAAAAAGACAAAGCACTTTTTATGAAGCCTTCAGTAATTATTCCTGCAGCAGGTGAAAATCCAGAATTCAAAAAGATTTTTGGAGAGCTACCAAGAGCTTTAATAAAAATAAATGGAAAGACTCTTCTTGAGCATCAGATTGAAGTATTCAAAAAATTTGGACTAGCTGATATAAATATTATCACAGGATATAAAAAAGAAAAATTTGATGTTAAGGGATTAAATTATATCGAGAATACAGAATACTCTTCAAAAGGTATGCTTCACAGTTTGATTCTCGCGAGGGAAAAGATGAAGTTAGGATTTATTTACGTGAATTCCGATATTCTTTTTGATGAGCGCCTGATAAAAGAGATATTGGAAAGGAATGAAGACATTATTATTGTAGTAGATAATTCTTATCTATATCATAAACATGAAATTGACAAAAAGTTGGATGGAGTTATAACTAAATACGGTAAAAAATCGACTTATCAAAGGTTCAGAAATAAAGACGACGAAGCAGTATTGATTGGCCGAAATATTCCACAAGAACTGATGACTCATGAGTTTATTGGGCTGGCCAAATTTTCAAAACAAGGAGCAGAGAATTTTTTAAATGTATATGAAGATTGTAAAAAAAATAATCAAGGGAGCTTTCATGAATCAGAAAATTTTGAGATGGCTGTCGATACAGATATGTTTTTAGAACTTATAAATCGCGGATTTAAAATCGCAGTGCACGAGACCAACGGCGGATGGCTTGAAATACACAATGAAAAAGATCTCAATTTTGTGAAAGATATTCTTAAAAAAGATTGATTACGTGACTCTTCCGAGGATAAGATCTGCTTTATCTCCATGCCTCTTCAAGAATTGCGCATATTTTGCTTCCCATGCTCCAGGATTTCTTTCTCTTGACCACGCATTAAACTCTCGAGTTGCATTATCTGCAAGCGCTTCAAGTTCACTTCCAGGCATTACAAAATCTGCTGAAGAAGGAGGTATTTCCATGGCATAATGTTTTAAATCTCCAGCGATAAAATCAGGAGCAATATATTTTTTTTCTACACATTCCCGGAATAATTCCGAACCGATGAGAGGAGTTGCTAGAAATATGGAAGCACTATCAAATCCAGTTTCTCGAGGATATGCAATCGTCTCTTCCATCTCTTCTCTTGTCTCTCCAGGAAATCCCAATATAAACAATCCATGGACTTGCACATTTCTCTTGCGGAAAGAATCTATCATTGCTTTTACTTTATCTTTTGAAGGCACTGTTTTATGTATTATTTCTTTTCTCACACGATCGCTTCCAGATTCTATTGCGAGACTTATCTGATATGCTCCTGAATCTGCCATCAGGCCGACCATTTCCTCGTCGATAGTCTGAGCCATTAAACCATTTGGAGTGCACCAAGACAGTTGATAGGGTATCATTCTTTTGAAAAGTTCTTTTGCTCTTTTTTTATTTGCAGTAAGATTATCATCTGCAAATTGAATCTCTTCAACGCGATATACTTTTGCCAATTGATCTATTTCTTTCATTATGCTATCTACAGATCTCGCCCTGAAAGAATGACCCCAATAATTTACAGTCGAACAAAAATTACAATTAAACGGGCATCCTCTGGAGGTTGTGACCTGCTCTACTCTTTCTCTTCTTGAAAATGGGCCGAATGGAACCCCGATTTTAATATATCTTTCCATATCGACAAGATCTCTTGCAGGAAGGGGCAATTGATCAAGATCTTCTATTCTTGTAGTTGCAGGATTGATGACCGCTCTTCCGTCTTGCTTAAATGCTAAACCATCAATATCAAAAGTTTTTGCTCCTGCATTGAGCGCTTCGAGTAATTTTAATAATCTATATTCTCCTTCACCAGAAACTACAAAATCTACAGAAGGATTTTCTATCGATGCTCTCATGTCTAATGAAGGATGAATTCCTCCCAATACAATTGGAGCATCAGAGACTTTTCTTACAAGATCACAATGCCTATTTGCATTATTCTGGTGAGCCGTGAACATCGAAGTTACCCCAACAAGATCTGGCCCAAAAGCTTTTATTCTTTTTTCTACTTCATCTTCTGAAAGTCCATAGCTGATAAAATCTCCATTAACTCTTGTCTGATAGTATCCTTCGCATGGAGAGTCCACGATATTGACGTCATAGCCATGTTGTTTTAATACTGCCCCCATGTAAAGAAATCCAAGAGGAGTTGTAAGCCTCCGTACACTATCTTTGGGCATAGTATTCGACGGGTTGATAAACATGACCTTGTTAAATTTTCTTGTAACCATTTGATAAGAATATTATCATCTTCAAATTCTGAATCGCTTTATAAATATTTCTATACTACTCTTTGTCTCTCAATCTAGGCAATAATTTATCATTTACAGTTTTAAAATTTTCAGGAGTATCTATCTCTGCCCACAATAATCCTGGTTTGAAAAAACCTGCCCATGGAACTTCTTGGCCAGCTTTAAACGCGCAATCTTCATAATAATCAGATTTCAATTCTCTTCTCATATTCCCTTCGTGTATCTCAAACATTTTTTCCATGAATCTCGCAGAGAATCGAGAAATTCCTGTAAACTCATATTGCGTCGGAGAACTTGGTTTAGGTTTTCCGAGATAATTTACATTTCCTCTAGGATCAAGTGTAACAAAAACTTCGTCGCCACTGCCGCAACAATCAGTCAATAAAACTAGATTATCTTTCGGATTTCCTATGACTTCAGGCAATATTTGCGGATCATAGATAATATCTCCGTCTAAAACAATGCAATCTTGCGGATTTCCCAAAGCAAGGTATAAAGAATGCATGCTGCCTGTGGCTGAAAATTGAGGATTTATCCTATGGGTTATTTTTAACTTCCCGTGAGTTTTCCCGACTCTTTGATATACTTCTTCAGCATTATATCCGGTGGCAAGCAATACTTCTCCTAGATTTGTTTTGGAAATTGCATCAAGTGATCTTTCAAGCAAACTTTTTCCCCCGACTTTTAATAGTGGTTTTGGTGATCCTCTGAGAATCGCCTGCAGACGACTGCCCATTCCTGCTGCTAATATTACTGCTTTCATCTTATTAAGATTTTAAGGATTTTAAGAAATCCATAAACATTTTTTTATTTTCTATCGGTGTTTTATCTGGCCTTCCGAGGTCTTTTCTAGAACCTTTATTGACCTTAATAACAAGCAGTGTAGGGCCCCGATGCGAATCAATATTTTTGATAAAACTTTCAAGTTCGCTGCTCTTTTCTACGGTCTTTGTGTGTTTATATCCGCAGGCAAGAGCTATCTTTTCAAAGTCGACAGTCTCAGAAACCGTGGGTTGGCCTCCTGTAGAATCATAGGAATTATTGTCAAAGATTATATGGTAAAAATTTTTTGGTTTATAGTGCCCGATAGTAGCAAAACTTCCCAATTGCATCAGCGCCGCACCATCTCCGTCGAAAACAAACACTCTTTGTTCTGGTTTTTTTCTAGCGACCAAAAATCCGATTGAAGAAGAACAACCCATGCTCCCGACAGTGTAAAAATCCATTGTAGCCTGTCCTTTTAATCTGCGATATTCAAAAAGTTCTCTCGAAGTTTTTCCAGTTGTAGAAATGACAATATCCTTATCTGAAATATTATCCACGATTCTTTTTATTGCCGCTTCCCGGTTCATTTCTAATTTCATGCTCTCTTTCCCAGCCGTATAATCTTCAATTAATCCTTCTTGGATTATCATCGCTACTGGAATATTTTCTCTCCTAGCGATACCTTCTAATTCAGAAATTGATTTCTCAACTTCTGATAAACTTTCTTGAATGACCTTGTAAGGAACTCCGAGAACATCTAAGAGTTCTAAAGTCATCTTTCCCATTTTTTTGTGCTGGGGTTCATCTTTTTTCCCAGGTTCTCCTCTCCAACCAATCATCATTATCAGTGGAATAGAATAGACTTCTCGATCACACAACGAAGTCAGGGGATTGACAATATCTCCCTCGCCAGAATTCTGCATATAGACTACTCCTATTTTTCCAGTTGCCAGATGATATCCTGCAGCCATTGATATGGCCTCGCACTCATTTACTGCGATTATATGTTCAAGATCCGGATTCTGATCAAGAAAACTTGTCCAGCCCTTGAATGTGCTATCTGGTACTCCTGAAAAAAAATTAAGTCCATTTTTCTGGAATATTTTTGCTAAATCTTCACAATTGACCATCCCCGTAAATACCCAGCACATTTATAAACCTTATTCGATTGCTCCGGGCATGGTAAGAAGAAATATATTGCTTACTCCTGGCCCTGCAACGACCAGCGATTCTGTTAAAAATGCACAAATTGTTCCAGATATCTGCCCGCGAGAATTAGAATTTGGAGAATTGATGGAATCTATTTCTCTTGATTTAGTGAAGCTTGCAGGCGGAGATGAAAATTATGTTGGCGTTCTCTTCGGAGGAAGCGGAACCGCCGGGATGGAAATTGTCATGAATTCTGTTGTCCACAATGGCCGGGTTCTTATAATCAACAATGGAGCCTATGGCAATCGTTTTGTTAAGATTGCTGAAGTCCATGGCTTAGAGTTTAAAGAAATAAAATTTGATTGGGATAAAGAAATTGATCTTAAAAAAATAGAAGAAGAGCTAGCTAAAGATCCTAAGATAAAATATTTAGCTGCAGTCCACCATGAAACTACTACGGGGATTTTGAATCCGATAGAGGAGATAAGCAAGATAGCAAAAAAAAATAATTGCATATCTATTGTAGATACTGTCTCGAGTTTTGCAGGAATCCCATTTAATATAAAATCCTCTGGAGTAGATTTTATCTTTTCTACAAGCAATAAATGCTTGCAGGGAATGGCCGGAGTGACTTTTATTATCTGTAAAAAAAGTGAATTGGAAAAATTAAAAGATTTCAAAAAAAGATCTTTTTATCTGGATTTATATTCTCAATATGATTACTTTAAGAAAACAAAACAGATGCAATTCACTGCTCCAGTTCAGACAATTTATGCATTAAGAAAAGCAATAGATGAATGCATTGCCGAGGGAGTCGAGAATAGATTCAAACGATACAAGGAAAATTTTGACGTCCTCGTTAAAGGTATGCAAGAGCTAGGATTTAAAAAAATATTTGATAAAGAAAAAGAAAGTT
>CAYHOV010000046.1:0-5852 GCA_964358615.1 Candidatus Woesearchaeota archaeon
GTTTCCTTATTGCTTTTCTTAAATCGGATTCGCGTGCTACATGAATCCTTACTGGCAGCATAAGTTCGACCTGTAGATTATCCACTAAAAGTAAACTACTGTTATAAGCAACAATACCAAGCATTCCCGGTTTATAATTTCCAAGAAAAGGATGTCTTTCTCGAGGTTTAGGGTCAAAATATAGGGGTAAGCAAAGATGACTGTGAGCAATTTTAGAAGTCACTCTTGCTAAAACATCTTGAGGAATATCTCTTGTCAATAAATCATCGATCCAAGGATTTCCCCTTGTTTCTGCTGAAGCTCTAAAATGATCATCTTGAGAAATAAAACATAACTCAAAAGGAATCTTCCTTTTTGCTTCTGCTTCTGCTAATTGTTCGTCAGTAATAAGTCCTCGTTCACGTAAAAGATCCCTATAACTTGGGAGAACAATCCCTGTTTCAGTCATATTGTTTTTATATTTGAGAAGTTTTTAAATATTGTTGTTGTGAATTATTTTTTCTATTGAAAAATATTTTTATAAATTATTGCGCTTCGCTAATATAAACGTCGCTTATCAGCGACGGACTATTGAGTAATTGATAACTTAACTTGATAGACTTATTCGGTCAGATTAACATATTTACTTTAACTATCATTAAGAATTATTTTTTCTGTTGAGAAATGTTCTGATTAAGAAGCGCGAGCAGAGGGACTCAGGCAAAAATCTCCAGTATCGACGGAACGTCGTGCAAGCGTTGGTGCAGGGCCATAATGTTCTTCTATTGCTCTTCTTATTTTAGATTCAGGAGCTATATGAGGATCTATAGGTAAATTAAGTACGAGATCTATATCTGATACTAGTTCATAGGCAGTAGGAAATGGATAAGCAATAGTAAGTCGTCCTGGATTATATCTTCCTCCTCCAAAAGCATGTTCTCCTCCTCGATAATTAGGATCAAAAGCTAACGGCAAAATTCCCCATTCATGGGCAATTGCAGGAGTTACTCTTGCTAAAACATCTTTGGGAATTTCTGAGGGCAAATCATTCATCCAAGTATATCCTACTGATTTAGCAATAGCCATACGATGTTGATCATGCGTGATAAAACCTAATTTAACCAAAACATCCCAAGTATCACGACTTACTGATTGCCCTATTTCCAATTGTTCTCTTGTAACAAGTCCATGTTCAAGTAAAACCTCATCATAAGTAGGAAGTTTTTCTTCTTTTTTTCTTCTAGCCATATTATTCTGATAGCAAAGAAGTTTTTAAATATTGTTGTTGTGAAGATTTTTTTAATGGATTATCTTTAGGGATACTTTTTTAAATCTCGACTGCTTGATAAAAAAATGGCAGAAAACAAAGAAAAAAATTATGATTCAAAAGAAGTCGAAGCGAGAATAAAGAAATTCTGGGAAGATGAAAAAATCTATGCTTTCAATGCTGGAACAAAAGGTAAGATCTATTCAGTCGATACTCCTCCGCCGACAGTCTCGGGAAAAATGCACCTAGGACATGCTTTTTCCTATTCGCAGCAGGATTTTATTGTCAGGTTCAGAAGAATGTATGGAAAGGAAGTATTCTATCCTTTTGGAACCGACGACAATGGCCTTCCGACAGAAAGATTGGTAGAAAAATTGAATAATGTCAAAAGCAAGAGCATGACTCGACAGGATTTTATTGAATTATGCTTGAAAACTTTAAAAAAAATAACTCCTGATTTTGTCCAGTCGTGGAAAGATATTGGTGTCTCCTGCGATTATAATCAGTGCTATTCGACTATCGACAAAAATTCCCAAAAATTATCACAGCAATCTTTTATTAAATTATTCAGCGAAGGGTTGGCCTATAAAAAAGAATTTCCATCTATCTGGTGCCCAGAGTGCCAGACGTCGATCGCGCAGGCAGAGTTGGAAGACAAGGAATTACCAAGTCTGTTCTCGACATTAAAATTTTCCTGTGGGGGACAAGAATTACTTATCGCGACCACAAGGCCAGAATTATTGCCTGCCTGCGTCGCTGTATTTGTCAATCCGAAAGACGAGCGCTATAAAAAATTAGTCGGTAAAAAAGCAAAAGTTCCTCTTTTTAATTTTGAAGTGCCAATCATAGCAGATGATTCTGCGCAAATCGATAAGGGAACAGGAGTATTGATGGTCTGTTCCTATGGGGACAAATATGATGCGCAGGCAATCGCAAAACACAAACTAACTCCGAAGATTATCCTAAATAAAGACGGGACAGTCAACTATGATAATTATCAAGGATTAAAAATAAAAGCTGCTCGTAAAAAAGTTTTAGAAGAACTAAAAAATCAGAATCTGCTGGCCGAACAGAAATCAATAGCGCACATCGTCAATGTCCATGATAAATGCGGGACTGAAATCGAGATATTGCCGACGGCCCAGTGGTTCATAAAAATTCTGGATAAAAAAGATAAATTTCTTGAATTGGGAAATAAGATAAAATGGTATCCTGAATTTATGCACAAAAGATATGATAATTGGATCAACGGACTTGAATGGGATTGGAATATCTCGAGGGACAGGCATTTTGGAATACCTATACCTGTTTGGGAATGCAAGAAATGCAATCAAATAATCATCGCTGACGAAAAAGAATTGCCAGTGGATCCGATGCAGATAAAAAAGAAATGCCCTAAATGCAAAGAAGAAGCAAAACCTGAAGAAAAAGTTCTTGACACCTGGGCGACTTCGTCGATATCGCCTCAAATAGCTGCAGCTCTCACAAAAAACAAGATAAAAATTCCGTTCTCATTGAGGCCTCAGGCTCATGATATAATCAGAACCTGGGCATTCTATACTATTGTAAAATCCTATCTGCATGAGAAAAAAATCCCCTGGGAAAATATAATGATATCTGGCAATGTCTCTATGGGCGGAGAGAAAATGTCAAAATCAAAGGGAAATGTGATCGATCCTCAGATGGTCCTTGAGAATTATGGAGCAGATGCATTAAGATTCTGGGCAGCGTCGTCAAAATTAGGAGAGGATCTGGACTATCAGGAAAAAGATCTGTTGACTGGGAAAAAATTCATCACAAAATTGTGGAATGCCTCTAAATTTGTCTTTATGAATCTGGGAGATTATGACTGTAAAAAGCCTAAAAAATTTGAAGAAGTAGATAGGCAATTTTTAGAGAAAATAAATTCTTTAGTAAAATATTGTACAGAGTCGTTTGAAAGCTATGAATACAGCAAGATAAAAATGGAAGTTGAGAAATTTTTCTGGCAAAATTTTTGCGATAACTATGTAGAGATTGTCAAGAATAGGGTCTATAATACTACTGGAGACAAAAAAGTATCTGCAGAATACACATTATACTATTCATTATTAACACTATTAAAATTAATTGCGCCGATAATGCCTTTTGTCACAGAGGAGATCTATCAAAATTATTTTAAAAATAATGAGAAAGAAAAATCAATACATATTTCAAGTTGGCCAGAATATAAAAAAGAGAATAAAACAGAAGGGCTTGAAGTATTCTATGAATTATTGACTTTAATCAGGCAGGAAAAATCTAAAGCACAGAAATCAATGAAGGCCGAGATAATTGTGACAATCAATAAAGAAAAACTTGGGAAGATAAAAGATATGTTGGATGATTTCAAGGCGGTCACGAATTCTCGTGAAATCAAAGAAGGTAATTTTTCTGTTGAATTTCTCTAGGGGTAGTTTAATAAATAGGCCTAACTTTACTTAAATATGGATGATGCAAAAAGATACGAACTTGAAGAACTTGTCAAAGAACTTGGAGAGTATCGCGGAAGACATACAGAACTTATCACAGTCTACATACCTGTAGGTTTTACACTAACTCAGGTTACAAAGCAGATTGACAACGAGAAAGGAACAGCGTCTAATATCAAGAGCAAGAATACTCGGAAAGCTGTAATGGATGCGTTGGAGATGATCACAAGAAAATTAAAAGTTATTCAGCAAACCCCTCTAAATGGGCTGGCTGTTTTTTGTGGAAATGTTTCAAGTGTTGAAGGCCAAGAAGATATTCGGATTTGGGTTGTTGAACCGATAAAACCATTGAAGACTAGATTATATAGATGTGACCAAACTTTTGTCATGGAACCGCTGAAAGAAATGTTAGAAACAGATGAGGTTTATGGGCTGCTAGTTATCGATAGAAAAGAAGCAACTATTGGAATCTTGGAAGGAAAATCAATAAAACTTTTACAGAATATGACGTCGGGGGTTCCGAGCAAAGTCCGAGCTGGAGGACAATCAAGCCAGAGATTTCATAGAATTACTGAAGGACTTGCGAAAGAATTTTTCAGGCGAGTTGCGGAGGAAATGAAAGGACAATTTTTTGAGATGAAAAAATTAAAAGGGATTTTAGTCGGTGGGCCAATCCCTACAAAGGATGAATTTTTAGAAACAGGAAATCTTGTGACTGCGCTGAAAGAAAAAGTCATTGCTGTCAAAGATATTGGATATACTGAAATGCATGGATTAAAATCATTGGTTGAAGTTTCGCAAGATGTTTTGGCTGAGCAGAGTATCACAAAAGAGAAAAAAATTCTTGATGAGTTTTTTTCAGCTCTTGGCAAGACTCCGGAAAAAGTGGCCTATGGCGAGAAAGAAGTTGAACAGAGATTGATAGAAGGAATGGTCGGAAGATTGATATTGTCAAAACAATTGCCGAAGGAGAAGATCATGAAATTCAAAGAACTTGCAGAAAATACGTCGGCAGATATCTACATCGTCTCGAATGAGACTCAGGAAGGAATCCAGTTCTTGAATATCGGCGGGTTTGGCGGGTTGCTGAGGTTTGCGGTATCTTAAGAAAATTATACTAATTTGATGAGCCAATTTGGCAAGACTCCGGAATTATTGCAGTGATAGACTTTATGCAAAACTTGGTTTGCATAGCCATCGACATATATTCCTTTTTTAGCAAAAAATTCTTTATTAGCTGAAGAAATAGATAATTGTGGTGGTTTGAATTCTGTTACGTTTTGGCCAAAACATTGTTTGAAGATGTTCATTCCGTCGACGATGTAGGACTCAGAAAGATTTTGAGAAAATTCTTTATAATTGTGGACAACTCCATGTATTGCGAGCTGTTTTTTTGTTGCTAATATCTGATTGCACCAGGCAGTATTTGATGCAATGCTCTTGTTCTCGAATTTTGGGACAACAAAAAATATATCGGATTTATTCAATAGAGATTGTTCGCAGGGAATGCCGGGAGAAACATCGTCTATCTGAGTCGGTGAAAATGTACGGATCAGGAAAATTTCGATACCAAAAATAAGGAAAAATAAGATAATATAAAGATGTATTCGGCTTTTTCTTTTTGGCTTTTCTAAAGTCTCTGGATATTCGGTTTCAGAATTTGTTTCTGAATTATATTCGCTATCTAGAGATTGTTCTTCAGAGGCCCTGACTTTTCTAGTCTTGGATCTTGCCATGAAAAAACCTATTTTTGAGGGTTTATATGGATTATTGTAATGATGTTTCTTTTGAAAATCTGTGCTTCGCACCTTTTGCATTTCATTCTTATAATTTGGTCGACTAGCGTCGACTGACTGTTAAGCAATAATAACTTAACTTGTTAGACTAAATAAGCCAAGTTAATGTTTTTACCGGACACATCTAAAAATTAACGATAAAGAAATTGCTTAAAAATTCGCTATCCCTACAGACAGAAAGATATTTTAATGCTGAGAAAGACAAATTTTAATGAACTTTGAATTAACAAAATGGAAATTCCGGATTTCTATATTAATAGCATTAATTGTCGGGATTGCTTATGTCTCTGCATCAAAATGCTTTGATTGTACTCCTTTCGAATTTGCCATACAAAGAGGAATTCTTTTTTTCAAAAAATC
>CAYHOV010000047.1:0-3882 GCA_964358615.1 Candidatus Woesearchaeota archaeon
TTAATTTTGCGAGACTTGACAATCTTTCGAGGCCAAAACTCACTCCCGTTGCAAGAAGATTATTGACTGAATAGGATCCGCCACCGGCGATTGTATCTTTTACTGATTTTGTTTTTATTTCGAAGACATTTCCGTTGTAGTATGATAATCCTCTGGCTAAAGTCGGGCTGAATTTTAGGTTTATCTTGTAAAATTCTCCGAGAGTGATAAGTTCTTTTAGTTCTTTGTAGCCCTCTAAATTTTTGAATGCAGTGAGGGGTCTTTGAAGGGCTTTGAACAGATCAACTACTTTATCTTTTGAGATTTCTTTTCCTAGATTTGATTTTACTGCATCTTCGCCGATTTTATCGAGCTTGTCAATTTCTTTTAGAACAAATGGTGTATATTCGATTCCAAAGGATTTTATCAGAGAGTTCATCATTTTCCGATTATTCACTTGGATCTCTGGTTCTAGGCCAAGTTCGTTGCATATTTTTGAAAAACAGGCGAGACATTCTGCTTCTTCTTTTATCGTCGAGCCTACGATGTCGATGTCGCATTGTGTGAACTGGCGAAATCTATTTGAAGAGACTGGCTCGTCGCGAAAGACAGGGCCAATCTGATATCTTTTGAATGGAAGTTTTTTATTGTTGGCGATTCTTTTTAATTGAAATGTGAACTCGTATCTTAGAGCGAGTTTTCTATCGCCTTTGTCTTGCAACTTAAAAATATCTGAGACTGCTTCGTCGTTGGAATTTTCGCCTTTGACAAAATCTTCGTATTCAACTATCGGAGTCTCGGCTGGCTCGAATCCAAATTCTTCGAAATTTTTAACTAAAATCTCACGGATTCTTTCACGCTTTAGAGCTTCTTCGCCGATGAAGTCTGTGAAGCCTTTTACTGTTTCGAATGCCATTTATTTTTTCCTCTCTTTGGATGATTTATTTAATTCTTTTGAATTTAAGAATGTTTCTTTGTCTCTTCTTTCATTTTCTTTTTCAATATCTTTGATAGTTATGCTTTCATTGGCCATTATGACGAAGAGAAAATATATAAGATCTGCGCATTCCCCGATAAGCTCGTCGCGGTTTTTTGCGGTTATGACTTCGGCTGCTTCTTCGATCAATTTTCTTTTTAACAACTCGCGGTCTGCGACTAATTTTTTTGTGTAGGACTTCTCATCTTGACTATTTATTTTATCCTGTATTTTTTTGTAAAGGGCCTGCAAATCAAATTTTCTTTGGGAGTCTGAATCTTGATTCCCTATTAGAACTATATCTGACGAGAAAATTTTTTGGTAGACTTCGAGGCCGGCTTTTTGAGCTGATTCACCAGTACAGACTATGTCGACTACTAAATCTACGAGGTTGTTGCTGAAAAATTCTTCTGTTGCGCCGTTGGCGTAGAATTTCTCGATGAGAAAACCTCTTTCTACTAGTTCGTTGATGCAGTATTTATTTATCAGTCTTTGGTATTTTTTATTTATGCAGACTTTTATTTTGTTGGGCATTTGTTTCAGTGTCTTGTCTTTTGGACCTAGGAGACACAGCGTCGGTTTTTGAAAAAGATATTCTGGATCTTGCCAGGGAATTCTTTTTAGAATGTTTATCCCGGAGTTTTTATAGTTCAATAAAAATTCTTTGAACAGGTCTTCGCCGGTAATTCCAATTACTTTTTTATTTTGTTTTAGAAATTCTGAAACAACTAGGGAAACATCTTCTCCTCTGACTTCGATGACCTCACCTTTAAGATCGAGCTCTTGAATTATTTCTCTATATTTTTTTAATCCGGAATTTTTGGGAACAATGAATATACGGAAAACCCTTTAGATTAGTTTCGGGTTTTCCGGATGATCCAAAATCTTCAGATTTCTGGACATAATCACAGCTTTGTTCAGCTACCATGTTATCCTCCGAAGACAAAAAGATGATTTTTGTCTGTTTTTTAATTCTACAAAAAAGGCGGAAGGTGTGAATTGAACACACGTCTCACGAGCCACAGTCGTGCATTCTACCATTGAACTACATCCGCCATAGTTCCATTTAATCTGGAAAATATTTTTTATTGGTTTTGAGATAAGATTAGAAGTAAGACTAGGAATGGGATTTCTACCGATGCCGATAATTCCTAGTGTTTATCATATAACTATTTGTTATTCTGGATTTTTAAATTCTTCGGTTGTTTGTATTTGTTCTGATTGTTCTTTGAATTGATCAACAAAAACATCTGCTTCATCTGGTTCGGCTGCAAGTTTTTTTTCTATTTCCTCTATTGATTCTTCTTTTACTGGTTTTTTTGCTTCATCGAGTTCTTCGAAATTTTCTGATTTTTCTTCAAGCTCTGGGAGATCTTCTAATTCTGCCACATAGTCCAGTGGGCCTGTTTGCAGACGTTCAAGGGCCATGTAAATCTCTTCAAAATGAGATTGTTGCTCGAGAAATAATTTTTCTTCGTTGGTTAGATGCAATATCGGCAAGAAAGCTGCGAGTTTTTCTTCCCTGTTTTGAGCAATTTCTGAAAAACTCATTTTTATTTTATCTTTTTGATTAAGATATAATTGAATGTTTTCATATATTTTTTTTATTCTGTCTTTTAGCGGAACTCTATCATATTTTGCCAATAATGTCATGGATATTTTTTCAGCTTGTTTTTCTTTTATCTCTCGTTTTATCCTTCTGTTTTCAGTTTCAATAGCTTTGTTCAAGGCAGACATTAATTCTTGCAATGTCACTCGGCGGAATCTTGGAAGTGGTGTTCGAGGGATTAGCATCGGGAGGTCGTTTTCGTCGATCTCTATTCTTTCGAATTCGTATTTTTTTTCTGTTTTTATTCCATAGAGGGTAACATTCAGTTGTTCAATATATCTGCTCAGAATTAATTCGGATTTTAAACGAAGAAGTAGGGAACAGGCATAGAGAACTTTTGAGGAAACAAAAAAATTCATTTCTTCGATACTTTTTATTATCTCGAGATACCGGTCTGCTAAAATTCCTATTTCAATATTCCATGGATCTAGTTGTTCTGTCTTAACAAGGTCGTAGATAATTTGTTGCCAGCTTAAATTTTCGCTAGTAATAATTTCATAGAATTGGCCTTGGTTAATCTTGTTCTGCGGCTCTTTTATAATTTCTGGAGGGGGCGATTTAGAGCTAAAAAAATCCAAACTTATTCTCTTTTCTTCTTCCATAGTTTTAATCTCCTAGCAAGATTAATAAAGATTGTCGTTTTATTTAGGATAGAGTTATTGTGTGATGTCATTAAGGAGTTACAACACAATAGAAAGATTTATAAAGGGCATTACCTTAGTAATATTAATCACCTCTTTTTCCCCAGAAGAGGCAAGTAGGGCATCTACTTTTAGCGCTCTATAAGCCTCTTCTAGGGTTTGTAACCTCGGCTACGAGGCTCAAAAGTAGAAGATTAAAAAAAAGAAATTTTTAGTGAGGATAAGAAACTAACTCTTTTTAGGGTTTGTTCCTCTTTTTTTATTTAATATTTTTAAGGTGCAATACTGTAAAGAAGTTTTTATGATGAAAGACTTTTTGATAGATAATATAAAAATTAATAAGAATTATTTCAGCGTATAATTAACGATATCTATATTGTCGAGGATCAGCATTAGGTCTAGGATTTAATCTAGGTACTTGTGGTCTCTGGAAATCTCTTTGTTGATATCTTGGGGTGAATGTCATTGATCCTTGCTGTTCTACTGTTCTCTGATTATGTCCGTAGCGATATGCTTGAGAATATTGTGGAATAACTAATACTGAAGGTTGCTGTAAAAATATTGGTTGAGGCATGATCTGTGCTTGTGGAACAACAACTAATGAAGGCTGTTGTATAATTGGTTGAGAATATTGTGGAATAACTAATACTGAAGGTTGCTGTAAAAATATTGGTTGA
>CAYHOV010000047.1:3982-5335 GCA_964358615.1 Candidatus Woesearchaeota archaeon
GGCATGATCTGTGCTTGTGGAACAATCAATACTTGAGGTTGAGGTTGTATAATTAGTGCAGGTTGTGGGCAGATAACTGCTGGACTTGCATTTAGAAATAAAGATAAATCTATTCTTGGTCGGCCGTCATGATCGCATGCTTCTGCTTCTGTCGGTGCAACTGAGGCAAGCGTTCCTGCTGCTAACATTGCTGCTAATACTGATTCTTTAATTGCCATAGAAATACTAGTACTCTGAAGTTTATAAACCTTTCGATTGTATTTACTTAGGAGTTACAATAATCCCTAATTTTTCTCTATTTATCTGCATTTTAATAGTTTACATATAGGTCATCCTTTTGCTGGTTTTTGAGGGATTCCGACGATTTATCGACGATAAAATTGCAGAAAAGTTTATAAAGAGAACTTAATTTTGGCTATAGTAATCAAAAGATGATTAAAATGACTGAAAAAAAATCAGATTATAATGCAGAAGACATCAAAGTTCTTGAAGGCCTAGAGGGAGTAAGAAAAAGGCCTGCGATGTATATTGGCTCGACAGGCAAGGAAGGACTGCATCATCTGGTCTATGAGGTTGTTGATAATTCTGTGGACGAGTGTTTGGCCGGAATCTGCAATAATATAAAAATTTGGATAAATAAAGACGGCTCGGTGACTGTCGAGGATAATGGACGAGGAATGCCGGTTGATAAACATCCCGTCTATAAAAAATCTGCAATGGAAGTCATTGTCACAAAATTACATGCTGGCGGAAAGTTTGACAAAAAATCCTACGCTGTTTCAGGAGGACTGCATGGCGTCGGTATTTCGGTTGTCGCTGCTTTGTCAAAACATATGACTGTTGAAGTAAAAAGAGACGGAGAGATCTATTCGCAGAGTTATAAAATCGGAATTCCAATACAGGATGTAAAAGTCATTGGAAAATGTGAAAAAGGCGTTACAGGAACCAAGGTAACTTTTTTCCCTGATGAAGAGATTTTTTCAACTACTAAATTTGATTTTAATACATTGGCGACGAGGTTTAGAGAAATATGTTTTTTGAATGCAGGCTTGAGAATAATTTTTGAAGATGATGTTTCTGAGAAAAAAGAGGATTTTCATTTTGCAGGCGGGCTTGTGGAATTTGTAAAATGGCTGAACAAGACTCGAGAAGCTTTGCATGCTAAGCCGATTTATTTTAAGAAAGAAGGAGACGGTGTTGTCGTCGAGGTTGCGGTCCAATATAATAATTCTTATAACGAAGCAATACATGGATTTGTCAATACTATCAATACTATTGAAGGTGGAACTCATGTAGCTGGATTTAAGACGGCACTAACTAGGGTTATCAATGATTATGCAGGCAAAAAAGGAT
>CAYHOV010000048.1:0-4905 GCA_964358615.1 Candidatus Woesearchaeota archaeon
AATTTTTCTGCAATGTCATGCACTTCTTTATAACTCTTATCATGCGCAGTTCCGTCGATAACTTCTTGTTCTGAATATCCGGATCCTAGATATAATCCGATCTCGCATTTTTCATGGAAAATAGCAGATTTGCTGGAAAGATCATCTTGACCGACCATTTTGGCAAGCTCTCTTCCTTGATCTGGTCCTCTACTGGGCACAGTCAACTCAGCATTTTTTAGATAATGTGGCAGAAGCCTATCTATCACTGCGCTTTCCTGTACGTCATTATATCCAGGAAATTCGTTCAAAATATTGTCTAATTCTAGAGGGGTTTCTTGTCTCGTCATTTTTTCTCCTTGTTTTATTTACGTTCTAGAAACATATCTATCGCTTCTTTCGTCTTTGTAAAATATTCCGCCTCTGAATTCTTCTCCTTGTTCGTAAAGTGGAGATAGATAAGCTTGATTTAAAAGTGCAGCTAGTTCGTCTGATGTTTCACGATTACTCATATCAGGAGTAGATCTTGCTGATATAACATATTTTAGACCAGCATTTCTAGCATCGTTAGCGATTTCTAATAATTCTGTATCGAGACTATTACGGCTGACTACGGGTAATAATCCCTTTTTAGCTAAAAAAATCTTTAATCTTCGAGGAGTATTGACTACGTCGAGAATACCTGCAAGTTCTTCTGGAATCTGTTCTGGAGCAGCATTACAATCAAAAAAAGCATAGGCTTCACCAACTGCTCTGCCATGAATATTTCCAATCGCACCGGATTTTCGCCATATATCCCACGATCTTTTTTGGTCAATTTTACTTTGATTTACCATAGTTTATCTAAGTATAACAACTATTTAAACCTTTCGATTTGTTACTACTTTCAAAAGACTATAATGGAAATATTTATAAACTAAATAAATATAGTAAATTTATGACCCACACAATACTTTACGTCGATGACGAAATCAAAGAGACTGGTATCCAGCGAGTATTAGAGAGAGAGGGAAACTACCTGGTGTGCCCATTTTCCGACGGCAGAAAAGCAATGGCTGCAATTGATGACGGATTAGTATATGACCTTGGATTAATTGATCTCTCTTTGCAATGGGGCTCAGACGGCCTCGACGTCGCAAGACATTCAAGACAAGTCAATCCTAAAGTTCCGATTATAATTTTATCGGCCTATGATCAACCAAAATGTGAAACAGAATTTCCAATATGTTTGCTAAAACCAGTACGTACTGAAAGATTACTTGAAACAATAGGACAACGATTACCAAGATAGAAACCAAACATTTTTCTTTAATGCTATCTTCTCTCAAAAAATCTGACCTGAAGAACACCCTCGTGATACTGCTCTGCATAGGCCAAACTTCGAGGCAATAAATTTCTCCAACTGCAATATCCATCTCCATCCATTATCTCTTCTCCTGAAAGACAGGCAACATCAAATGTTCCTGCTCTGCTCTTTGTTTTTGCTATATCTCCCAAACCCTCTTGGCTAATTCTGCTATCGTGAAAAGAAATCTCTACACTTATTTCACCGGGTTTATTGGGTCGCGGAACTAGTGAGTAAGAAGCTGGTTCTGGCAGCGTCGGGAATCTTTGCAAAAGCTGATAAAATCTACGATGTTTTCCTTTGGCCATTTTAACTTAAGAAATCACCTAATATATCAAATCAAAATCACCGAACTTTTTTTTCAGAATCTCAAGAGCTGAAAAATCTATCCTCGATTCTTTGCCCTGGTGTTTCATCAGTTCTTGTTTCAACTCTTCGGTATTTGACTCGACAAGCTTACTATCTTTGATTTTTGTGATTTTCGGCCCTTCGACAACAAAGGTATCTTCTAAAAAGAAAACTTCTGCTGCTTTGTCTTTACCCTTAATAATAAATCTTGTTCTGTTCATGGACAAGAAATCGCATCTCTGAGAATGTTCAATCAAAGAGTTCATGATCTCTGCAGATATTTTTCTGGCCTTGTCTAATTCTATATTTTCCTTGATAACTGACTCGTCTTTTGAATCTTTCTTTTTCTTTGAAACTTTATCAATTTTCTCAAAATCAACTTTAACTTTTGCAATCAACCTCAGTCCGTCTAAAAATCTGTGGGGAAACTTGCCTGTTTTGACAAAATCGTTTTCAAAGGCCGCGATAATCTCGGTCTCTGTTTTTTTCTTTGTAGTTGCTTCAAGCATTTTGAAAATATCATTATAAATCTGGTCAATGGCTTTTTCATTAACTCGTTTTTCAATCTGCACTCTTAATTCTTTCAATCTTTTCATATAGGCCACTGCGTCGGCAAATAACTTGTCAAGTTCTGCTCCTGAGACTTTTGTAACTTTATGATGTTCATAGCCTTTGTAATATTTTATTGCAATCTCTTCCAAAATGTCTGCATATTTTTTCTCAAGCATTCCTTCTTTCTCTACAAGAACTTCACGAATTTGTTTTACAGTACCATAAACATCGGCTGGCGGCAATCCATAGAGCATTAATAGAGCTTGCGACGGAGTTATGACACCCCAATACAAATCAATAATAACAATGTCTAACATTCTTCTCTCGACATTTTCCTGCAGCTTATCTCCGGAAGACATGAACAGATCAATAGCTTCTGAAGATGGCCTGATTTTGCCCATTCTTAATAATGATTTCCACGGCAAAAAAGCTCCTCGGTCATATAACGGAACTCCGTCTCTGATAAAAGTAAATATAACTGGTTGTGCATCTTTTACAGATTCCCAGAACTCAGTCATTAGATATGTTTGAACATTCAAAATATTCTTAACTCCTGCAATTGCTGCAGCTTCATTGATGTAAGAATAAATAATTGATCTTAATTTTTCCTTCAACTCCAGTCTAGGCATTTTCTTTACATCTGTATCGTCGATGATAATGAATACATCAACATCGCTTGTCTTGTTAGTGGTTCCTCGGACTAGTGAGCCAGCGATAACGTAACTTGTGACATATTTTTCAAATTTTTTCAATACCAATGTTTTGTGGATAACTGAAACTCTCAAAGCTCCTAGAATTCCCTTGTCAAGAATCGGAAATGACATTGCAAATGCCTCGACAATATCAAACTTTGAATCCAGGCACAAATTCCAGACATCGACAGGAGTTATGATATGGCACCAAAGCTTTTCATTTATTTTTTTTGCAGTCTGAATCGCCTCAAGCTTGACTTTTCCGATTTCTTTATAGTGTTCTTCTGGTATGACTATGACGACGTGCATCAATTTTTTGTCTGCTATTTCTTGCGGGTTATAATCTTTTCCCTCTAAATTTCCCAGGATATATTCTTCTTCTATTTTTGCAGAAGCAGGAGCAGGGATCAGACCGATGGCCTCGATATATTTATATTTTTTTGTAATCTCTTTTGTGAATTTGTCTAAATCTTGTTTTGTCTTATCCATCTGTTTCTTGACTTCTTCAGATAATTGATTAGAAACCGGCAAATTTCCTAGTTTGGATTTTGGAACATAATTCTCGCCGATGTTTTGCTCCACAGAACCCTCTGACTTTTTTTCGTGCTTGTCCATTACAAAAACAATAAAAGACAATATTTAAATGTTATTACTAAAGATTACGCAAAAATTTGAAAGGTTTAAAGTTTAGGAAATGCGCGGACGGCTCAGAAAATTTATAAAAATTTTCTGGGACATTCAAAACTTGCGTTTTGAAGTGATTCAGACCAGTAGTAGCTCAGAACCCCGACGATAAAATGGGATTTACAATCCCATGTATGCGCGGACCGGGATTCGGACCCGGGTCACAACCTTTTTGCGAATCTTTGAACTATTGTAGTTCTTTGGACTCCAAAAAATTTGCTCTTACTATTTTTATTTTCTTTTTATAGCAAGAGCGAATTTTTTGCTAAGAACCTTTCTTTCTAAGAAAGGTTGTTATTGGCAAGGTCGCATTCTACCGCTGAACTATCCACGCTTCTTATTCTTAAAATGGCCCACGGGCGAGCGATACTACGCTCTAATCTACTGCCGTTAGGCATGGCCCCACGCGGGATCGAACCGCGGACCGCTCGGTGTAAACGAGCTGTTTTGCCACTAGACTATGGGGCCATGAATAATAGACTTTTAGAGTGATTAAAAAGGTTTTGTTTTCTATCCAGAAAAATATATGTTGATGACGGGGTATTAATCAAAAAAAAACAATATTAGTTTACTCGTATCCTTTCATTGCATCAATATTCGCAGATTTCATTCTGTTTTTTCCCGACGCAATAACATCATCGATTCTCAGAATCATTATCGCAACTTCCGACGCTGACGCAATGGCCTGAGTCTTAATCTTTAGCGGTTCGATAATCCCGTTGTAAAAAGCATCTTCGACTTTTCCTGTAAAAAGGTTTAGACAAGCATTCTTTTTTCCAGAATCGTGTATCAACTTAAGTTCGGTCAACATATCCAGAGGATCATATCCTGCATTTTCTGCAAGAGTTGTCGGGATAAACTCAAGTGCTGAAGCAAATTCTTCGACAGCTAAACGTTCTCGACCTTTCAGTGTGTGCGCAAACTCGCGTAATTTTTTAGCCAACTCTACTTCGACTGCTCCTCCGCCAGGAACAACTTTTGAATCTCGAAGAACTGCTGCTACATCGCCAAGAGCATCTTTTATCGCCCGTTCTATCTCGTCGATAACATGTTCTGTTCCACCACGAATCAGAATCGTCACTGCTTTTGGATTTTTGCAACCGCGAATATATGTAAATGGATCTTCTCCTTGTTTTAATTCTTCAACAAGCGAGGCAAAACCGAGCTCGCTTGCAGTTAATACTTTTATATCTGAAACTATTTTAGCGCCTGTTGCTTTTGCAAGTTTTTCCATATCTGATTTTGCTACTCGACGAATTGCGTAAATTCCTGCTTTTGCCAGGTAAAACTGGGCAACATCGCCAA
>CAYHOV010000049.1:0-4679 GCA_964358615.1 Candidatus Woesearchaeota archaeon
TTCAGAAGCTGGTTATGATTGTTTTACAGTTGGGTCTGGTTCAAAATTATAATTAGAATCTCCACTAGACGATTTTCGGGTAAACTCAAGCCCAGTTTCGTCTAAAAATCCGACAATTTCAGATTCAACGCCTGAAGAAGGATCTTTAGAAACAGCATTAAGTCTTCCCCTCTTCTCAGAATAATCTCCTTCTGCTAAAAAAAACTCAGCTCCATAAAAAGAACTTGAAGTTCCAGGAATTCCACGATCAGAAACTACCATGTATATTTTTTGTCTTGTCATCAGAATACTTCATAAAAATCCTTTTTAAATATTTAGATACTCAAATATACAATTTATGATTATTCATATTAAGATGAACGTCTCGTTAATTCTGCAGGGATATTTTCAGTAACTATTCCTTCTTTTGTCGAAGTTCCTCTAAATTTTAAATCGCCTTTTTTGTCAGATGCCGGATGAAATTTATATTCTGCAGGATTATTTTCTGTATTTACAAAAATTGTTAAATCAACTCCCGGCCGATATTCGCCAGTTATTGTTGAACCTTGTCTTTCTAGATCTCCATCCTCAACTTCTCCTTCAAGTTCTCCTGTATCACAAAACCCTTTTTGTGTACCGCACCTTAAAAACTTCAAATCTTATTTGAAGAGTTAGAAAATTTATTTTCTAAAGGTGCGGTTTGTTCGTCGGGTTTTGGGAGGACAGGAAAAAATCAGCATAACAAACCGCAGTCTAAAGACTGCGGATTTTTTACTGTATTCAGGATTTCCTCTTAATTCTGCAGCAAACCATTCTTTAAATCCTCCTCGAGGATTTCCTACAAATAAACCATAACTTTCATCTATCATGATAATAACTTTGAAGTTTTATTTTTAAATATATGTGTGATAGAAATATAATTATCCAAAATATTCTTGTTTTGTGACCTTGCTGCTAGAATCAAACTTTTTGTCGACTCTGCCGATGATATCATATATCTTTACTTTTAATACCTGCCACTCTTTTGTTATTTGAACGATAAATTCTGCTTCCTTTTTCTCATCATAGATAGTATCCAATCTTATCGCTTCTAGCTGTAATCTCGCGAGCCGATAGTGTATTTCTTTTACTGATTTTTTATCATCCTCATTTATTTTCCCGAGGATGCTGAACACAAACAGCGACGGAGATTCTGGTGCCAAGAACATCTCGCATAATCTCAGATAAGCTCCAAGTTTATCATTGATCGCACGCCTTACGTCCCTCAATATAAAACTCGTCTCTTTTTCAATAACTCCCTCAATATCAAAATCTTCTGCAAGTTTTTCAAATGCTGGAAGCTTGTATTTTTTTTCTAGGATTGAATATTCTTTTTTTAGTTCTTTTATGTTGTTCTGGGTCTCGTTGGTCATTAGATTTTTGGTGTTTGAGACTTTATAAATTTTGGGTAAATCATAAATACTCTTTTTGTAGGATTGTATGCATACTCCTTTATAGTAACTACGAAACAAAACATTTATAAATAAGGGTTAATACTAATTTCTATGATTAAAATATTAAAATCAATAATTCCAGAGCTATTATTGGCTGCGTCCATATCTTTAGGAGTAGCCTCTGCTATCTCTATAGGGAAGAGTTGTAATATTAAACCTTCTCCTGCAGAAATCGCAGCTAATGGGGCTAAATATAGATTAAGAAATATTTCTGAAAATTTACGTTGCGCAACTAAAGAATTAAGTTACAAGTCTTCAACTCGCGAAGGTGTTCCTATTTTTTATACCTATTCTCCTTTTTATCCTAATGCTAGAAAAGCAAAAACATATATTGCTGAAGCAATGCAAGATTTATCCGGATTTGAACAAAAAGTAGAACTAGATCCCTACAATCCTAGAACTCTAGAACAATTATCTGCAGTACATGCTTCATTACCTGATGAAGATCATATTAAAACATTTGATGGAAAACCAGTAAGTGATGAGACTTTCCCAACACAAGTGGCTCAATTAGATGAAGCTTCTAACGTTATTTCTAGAAGAGCTTTTGCTTATGAAAAATTTGCTGAATCTATGAAATTAAAAAGAGATTCAAGCTTATACGGATTTGGACTGGGACTCAGTGTCGTCGGTGTTACATTTGCGGCTGTTCGTTACGCAGAGCGTAGTGAAAATCCATCTAAAGCAAAAAAATAATTTTCTTATTAATAATTCTAAGTAATATATTTAGAGATTATACTTTGAGTTAGTTGATGTTTTTCTGTCGAACTCTCCTCGTCCGACTCTCGGCAATAAATTATTTTCAGAATAAAAGCCTCGGCCGAGAGTCGAACTCGGGACCTCCGCATGTTTGGATTGCTTAGGCAATCCTAAGCACTGTCAAAATCTTACGATTTTGAAGTTACCAATGCGGTGCTCCACCAGCTAAGCTACCGAGGCTTCAGTTTACTAAAATTGAGGCGTTTTTATATTTAATGAAATAAAGAAAATTGAAGTGTTTTTATTGGAATTTTTGGGTTTAATATTTCCGTCAAAAATTACAATTAGAAATTGCAGTGCAATTTCTTTATATTTATTTAGATGTGTAGAAATCGAAGCCGAGGAGAGGCAAGATTTACTGAAATTAAAACATTTTTATATTTAATTAGATAGATTAAAATTGAGGCCGAGGGAAGAGGTGATAATCGTTTTTGATACTTTGCTATTGGAAAGAGTTATCAAACTCTAACGTCCGACTTAACATCTAAACAATCTTTTTCAGCTTCTAAAATTGGTTCGACTTCGTTTTTATAAAAATCCATAACTTGCGCAGGTGCACGGCCAACTAATTTTCTTACATCCATCGCTGATTGTATCTCATCAGAAGACATTCCAATTCTCGGATCTGCTGCTAACATCTGCAATAGTTCATTCTCTTTTCCTTCTTCTTTTATTCTTGTTGCGGCTTTTTGAGAGTGTTGTCTTATCGCTTCATGGACTTCTTGCCTATCTGCTCCTCTTTTGACAGCAGTCATCATTATATTTTCTGTAACCATAAACGGTAATTCTAATGCTAGGCCCTTTTCAATCATTTTTGGGAATACTGCGGGCCGCTCCATAACATTCATCGCAAGATTCAAAACCTCGTCGGTGGCGAGAAATGCTTGGGCAACATAGTCTCTTCTTCCAGCAGAATCGTCCAAAGTTCTTTCCATCCATTGAACAGCAGAAGTCATTCTGGCATCTAATGCTTTTGTAAATAATCCTCGAGATAAAGAACACATTCTTTCTAATCTCATTGGGTTTCTTTTATATGCCATTGCAGAACTCCCGACTTGCTCTTTTTCAAATGGCTCTTCAAATTCTTTTCTATTCTGTAATAATCTTCCATCTGTCCCAAACTTATGAGCAGATTCTCCTATGCCTGCTAGAACTGCCAAAACTTTAGAATCATATTTTCTTGGGTAAGTCTGGCCAGTAATAGTAAAATCGCGAGTACGGCCTTCTTCACCGACATAGCCTAATTTCTCTAAAAATATTCTATTTAATTCTTTGACTTTTCCTTCGTCTCCGTCGGCAAGCTCTAAAAAACTTGCTTGAGTTCCTGTTGCTCCTTTTAATCCTCTTAATTTTTTATCTCTTTCCAATGCTTTTACTTCTTTATAGTCATCGACAAAATTTTGACCCCACCAGGCTGCTCTTTTTCCGAGTGTTGTCGGTTGTGCTGGTTGATAGTGAGTAAATCCTAAACATGCTAGGTCTTTGTATTGCATTGCAAAATTTCCAAAAAGATTGATTGTTCCGACGAGTTTTCGCCTGACTAGAGCTAAAGCGTCGTGCATCTGCATTAATTCTGCATTATCAGTTATATCGCAAGAAGTCGCTCCTGCATGAATAATTCCTGCTGCATCGGGGCATTGCTGGCCAAAAGCATAAACATGGGCCATGACATCATGTCTTTTTTCTCGTTCTCTTGCGTCAGCTACATCATAATTTACCTCATGTGCATATTCTTTTAGTTGAGCAACTTGTTCTGGCCTAACACCTGCTAATCCTAATTCGCATTCTGCTTCGGCAAGAGCAATCCAACATCGTCTCCATGCTTCGAATTTATATTTATCAGAAAAAATTGGGCTCATCTCTTTTCCATACCGACTTCCTAACATTGATGAATATTTTGTTCTGTCTTTGGCCATCTTATTTTAAACCACATCTATTTATAATATAACTTTCCATTAGATCCTCACCTTTCGACGGCTTTATAGCTACGACAACACCGACGCGAAAATCTTCATTAGGAGAAATTATTCCTGGGCCTTTTTTCTTTGGGCCAAGAGCTCGATAGAAATTTTCTGCAATCTCTTCTGGAGTTTTTCCAGGCATTTGCATTCTGACTGGTTCGCCTTCAAAACTTGGAATAGCTACTCCTTTTGGAACATTTTGGCCAGTATAAGTTGAAATAAATCTGCCCTCGCCTGGGCGAAGCGGAAATTCAAAAAATTGAAAATCTGACTCGACTGTTCCATTGTATTTGCAGATCGCGATTGCTCCTGAATGATGGCCCATAATTCCAGAGATTCTTGGAGTATTATTTGGAGGGTCTGGCTCAAAGGCAGTTACATCAACACCTTGAACAAAATGTGGTCCGTTAAATGCATTGGCTAAAAATTCTGCATAAGATCCCATTGATGGCGAGTAGGAGGGAATATGATTAGCGATTAAATTTGT
>CAYHOV010000050.1:0-4570 GCA_964358615.1 Candidatus Woesearchaeota archaeon
CGACGCCGCCTTTTCCAGAAACAATTGAGATAACTTTCCCCATTTCGCTTTTTTAAAATTATTTGCTAGAAAGCAGATGCTTGACTTCACTTATAAATCTTTCGAGAATTTCTGCGTACTCGGCCAACTTATCTAAATTAATCTCAACTATTTTTGGGCCATCATGAACCTTGAGATTTACATTCTTTCTGAATTCTCCTTCACGGGTCTTGATTAATTCTGGAACTCGTTTAAAGAAAATATATATTGGAAGAACTTCCTGGACTGCTGGTTGTTTCTTAAAGAATTTTCTTATTAGCTCTACTTTTTGTTTTGGATTTGTAGGATTTTGAGGAATTTTTTTGTTATCGACGGCTTTTTGTATTATCGCATCAAAGCATAGTTCAATCATGCTTTTCCATCTTGAAATCAGATTTAGGATTACGTCGCAGGTCTTTGTGTATTTCATGCTGACGTAGAGAAGATGGTCGGCGCTTGTTTTTTCTTTAATAATTTCAGTTATCATATTTGTGCAGATAGTCACAATTTCAGTAAATGTGAGATTTTATGAGTGAGGAAAAGTGGCTATTTATATCTTTCTTTTTTAAAGGTTTGCTGTTTCTTAAGAGTAGTGAGGTTTTAGGACTGTGAAAAGTAAGAAAAAAGTTTTCCAACAGAATCATGAAACTCGCGGACCTTGTCGATGGTCAATACTTCAAACTTATCCTGATTAAGAATCACTAATTTTTCATTGCGGACAAATTCCATTTGAGATTTTTTGTGTTTTCTTCGGATATTTATAATCTGTTCCAACTTTGTAAGTTCTGCAAAATCTAATTTTGATGGAGCTATCTTTTTTTTGAAAACTTTGAAGTTCAATCGAGCATTCCTAAAAACAAATAACTTTTTGTTTTTTGATTCATAGTAGAGTATTGATTTTACTAAACAATTCAGAGTCTGATAAAGCTCGTCCATGATCTTGACAAGAAAATGTTTGTCCTCGATAATCGGAAAGGTCACATAGATCATATGCGCGGCTGTTTTGAAATGTTCCTGAGCTCTTTCTAAGCTTATTATTATCTTGTCATCTACTTTTGATTTATCCATAGAATCTGAATAAAATAGAAGTATTTAGGTTTTATTGAGGTTATCTCAGTTCTATTATAGCCAATGCGATGTCGCCGTTATTTTTCTCAAGAAAATTTATGACTTGGTCACGGGACTTTTGAGTTTTCTCCATGACCATTTTTACGTCGTCATCTGAGAATTTTTGAAGAGATTCTTCGCGAGATTTTCCTGAGATCTGAAATGATTCTTGGCCCTGCATATTTATTTTTGATACAGAAGGTTCATCGATGATGATCTGGGAATTTTCCAATTCAATTATGACTCGTTTTGCGTCTAACTCGACCTGGGCAATGCCCATTTTTTTCATCATTCCTGCAATCTGTTTTGGGTCGATTTTTCCGAACATTTTATGCTACAATTGGAAAAAATAAATTAAGGCCAATAATAAAAATTATTGCAAGAATTACAAAAAGAACGACGAGAGATGGATTTATTTTTAGTTTAGAATCATATTCTTCATTAAATCTTGTCAAGCCGCCAAAACTGGTCGGCATACTCATTTGACTGTTAGCCATGATGATAATCAGAAATAGTTATTTATAAGGTTTACTCTTTTTTGTCTCTGAGAAAATATTCGGTAGGGAGAACTTGGTAAAGATCTACCTTTTTCCGAAATCCATTCCAGAATCTCAATAAAGAGAAAACGTCGTCGGCTCTTTTGGGCATTTGGCCTTGAAAACTTGTTAATCTAACTCTGCATTTTGGGATTAGGCCGTTAAGTGTAAGAATCGGTTGTGTTGTCAAAAGTTCTAAATGTTCATAGGACCGACAGCTACTGTGGCTAATCCCTGATTCTGTGTAAACTTGACCGACGTCTCCTACTCCCCTGAATGTTGGAAGATCAATGGACAAAATCAGAGGATAGCAATGCTCTGATCCTGATTTTACTGTGCCAATGCCAGAACTATCTGATCTCAATGGAGCATTTCCTAATCTCAAAGACATTGAGGAATAATCTTCTTCTTCGGATCTTGCGATTTTTTCATTTAACATTCTTGCAAGTTTTGAAGGATCAAAACCGGGAAAACAGACTGGAGCGTCTTTGTGAATAAAAGTGTGACATGACATTTTTATTTTAATTTTAGATGATTTAAAAGGATTATTGTTGTGAATTATTTTTTCTTAGAAGCCTTGGATTTTTTCACAACTTTTTTTTCTTTCTTAGGTTGCTCGGGTTTTATTTCTTTGAAGCCTGTATATTTCCAGAGAGCTTTTGGGATCTTTATTGAACCGTCTTTTTGCTGATTGTTTTCGATAAGGGCGATCATCAATCTTGGTAGGGCGAGACCTGAACCGTTCAAAGTATGGATAAATTTGAAGCCATCTTTTGATTGGAAACGAGTGTTCATCCTTCGAGCCTGAAAATCTGTGCAGTTTGAGCATGAGGAACATTCTAGGTAACGATTCATTGCTGGACTCCAGACTTCGAGATCATAGGTCTTTGCAGAAGAAAAACCAGCGTCGGCTGTTGCAAGCCAGATCCTTTTATGAGGGATCTCGAGTTGTTTGAGAATCTGTTCTGCATAGCCAGTCATCTCTTCGAGGAAATCGTAGGATTCTTCGGGTTTGCAAAGATAGACCATCTCGACTTTTTCAAATTGATGCAACCGAAACAATCCTTCTTCGCCTGCTTTTCTTCCTGCTTCGGTTCGGTAACACTCGGTGAATGAGCAGAATTTTTTCGGCAGGTCTGACTCACGCAGAACTTCATCTGAATAAATATTTGTCACAGGAACTTCTGCAGTTGGAATCAAGGCGAGTTCGTCACGAGTATTATACAATTGGTCTTCAAATTTCGGTAAGTTGCCTGTACCAAATGCTGTTTTCTTATTCACTAACTGAGGGGGATTTATTTCTACAAATCCATTTTTTATATGAAAGTCAAGCATGAATTGAACCAGAGCCCGTTGTAATTTTGCTCCTTTTCCCTTGAGAATATAGAATCCTGCGCCTGCAATTTTTGTCGCACGTTTCATATCTATAATATCAAGTGCTTCGCCCAATTCTAAATGTCCTTTTGGATCTTTTATCTTTGGAATTTTTCCCCATTTAGAGATCTCCTTATTCTTTTCAGCGTCTCCGAAAGGAGATTTTTCATTCTGAATATTTGGAATCGAAGCGAGCAAGTTATCTAGTTTTTGTTTTAGCTCGTTCTCTTTTTCTTCATTTTTTGCAAGAACTCCTGGAATCTCTTTTGCTTTTTGTATCAATTCTTGCGCCCTTTTTTCATTTTTTTCTTTCTTGGCCTGATTTATAGATTCTGATATTTTATTTCTCTGAGCTCGGAGATCATCGTCCTGCTTTTTTAGAACTCTCCATTCTTCGTCAAAGGAGACAATCTGATCAACTAGATTTTCATCATAGCCTCGATTTTTTGTATTTTTCCTCACCACCTCGGGATTTTCTCTGATAATTTTAATATCAATCATAGAATGACTAGAGTTTGAAGATATTTAAAGATTTTGTATGCATTACGCGGTTAAATCTAATTTGCACTTCGTTCTTATTCAATGGTCAGCTAGCGCTTCCCACATGTTAATCAAAAAAACAATGGGACAGCCCGTAAAGACTGCGGATTTTTTTCCGTATTAACAATAAAGAATCCCAATCACAGCAAGCTGCGGGAAAAAGTTTTGCTCTTGAATCGTCATTATTCGATTATATAAACAAGAGCGAAACTTTTTTATTAAACCCAAAAATGTAATAAAAACAAATTAGCCTACTACGCTTAACAAGTTAAGTTTACATTAATTAATAGTCAATCGATGCGAACAAAACGCTTTTCAATTATGGGCAATTTCAGTAGAAATTGGACAGATAGAAAATTTATATTTTCTGTATCTTGCTAATTTTAACGAAAAGCATTTTGTGAGAAAAATAGGCCAAATATAATAATGAAGTGCAAATTATATTTTCAACAGAACTCAGCTACATATTCAACGCATTCAACTTTTCTTGGATTTCTAACAATTCCTGTTCAATCGTCCTCGCCTTTCTATGTTCTTTTTCCACTTCAGGGGCCACCTCAACTTTTTCAGGAGCTTTTGGTTTAAATTCTCTCGGAACTTGCGGCCTAGGTATTCTTTCCTGAACTCGTTCTATCGCCTGAGTTGCAGAGATAAATAATTTTTGAAGCTGATTTTTTAATTCAGATTTTATAACTAAAAGTTTTCTCAAGTTATTTAATCTCTTCATCGAAGTAAGAACATCAATTTTTGCACTCAACAAATCAGTTTTACTTTTACGGTATTGATTTCCATCCACTGAAACAAAAATATCTTTATGGTCCATTTTTCTACAATTTGTAGAAGATATCAGAATCAATTGCAGAGAGTTTTGATTTTATCTTTTCAAGGTCCTGCATCCATCCCGCAATTTCCATATCTTCCCTCTGCTTTACTTCTCGAACAGTTCTTAGAACATTATCAATCTCTTTTATGTTTTTCTTTATTTCATCAAAATC
>CAYHOV010000051.1:0-4302 GCA_964358615.1 Candidatus Woesearchaeota archaeon
TAATTTCCTTTTTGGTCGCAAAATTTTTTGCTTTTAGTATCAATAAAATCTAAACTTGCAAAAGCGAAAAATTTTCAGCAAGCCGCAAGGTATTAAACCCAAAAAGGCAATAAAAAATATCAGAAATCGTCTTTCTACCTCTTGTATAAAAATTATCTAAAAAAAATAAAAAAAATAAAAAAGTTTTTATCTTCTTCTCTTTGTTTCCATCATGTTATAACTATAGTTTCTCATTAGTTTGCCTATGCCTATAATCAATACGCTAAGAGCTACAATCCAGTCTGTGTTTTGAGTCAGGATATTGTCTACTCCTAATTGTACAAGCACCAGTAAAAAACCAATGATAGTTACTAACCATGCGGTTAATTTGGCCATTTTTAATCATCCTCCTTGTTTTTATGAAGGAAAGGGTATTTAAATATATTTTGTTTTTCATTTGATGAGAGTAATAAAGAAATTGCCTAAAATCTGCAATTTCTGACGGAAATATCAAACACAAAAATTCCAATGAAAAGACTGCTTGCAAGTCAAAGCTCTGCTTTGACAACATCGCTGGTTTTCAAATGCTCTTTTGAGGAGATAAAATGCGTATAATAAAAATTCCAAGAGTTTTGACGAAGAATCGAGCAGAAGAAGAGTTTGAGCGGGAGATCCCAAATATCATCGTCAAAGAATCGAAGAAATTTGGGATAAAGACCGATCTTGAAGAAATACATATTGATAATTTTAATATTCCAGAAGCAGAAAAATTGGTTGAGGGAAATGCGAGAGAGGAATTTGAAAAGCAGGATTTTGTTGTTTTTTTAAGCCAGTCCAAGGAAGTTAATGATATTCTAAAAAGAGTATTTTGTGAGCGTTTTGATAATGCTTTTGTTTTGGCTCTGGACTCGACGGTAAAATTTGACAATTTGGAGATGTTCAGTGATATGATAACTGAGAAAATAAATCGGAAAGATATTTTTTTGCAGATCAATATGAATATTCTTGATAGGGCTTTTGCTCCGGGAATTTTAGAGCCAGAACCGCTCGGACTCTCAAATCGAGAATTTTTTTATATTTTAAGGAGACTTGCGAGATGTCAGGGATTGAAAGCGATTTCTATTTGCGGAATATCTAGGGAGAAAGACGAAAAAAATGATTTAATCACTTGTAAGACTGCAGCGAGAATTTTAAAGGAGTTTGCTAGGCCTTAGCTATATTTTTATGGAAGAAAAAATAAGATGTTTTATTGCGGTGCATTTTCCTTCAGAGACAACAAAAGAGATTGTCAGAGTCCAGAAAGAACTGGAAAAGAAAAAAATATTCGAGGGTAAATTGACTGAGAAAGAAAATTTACACCTCACGCTGAAGTTTTTTGGAGAAATATCTTCAAAAGAACTCGAGCAATTCAGAGAGAAATTGAGAACTATTAAATTTGAAAAGTTTAGTGCGAAGCTTGGAAAGATAGGAGTATTTGGCCCAAGTTTGGTCAAGATCATCTGGATTGAAGTGCTTGGAAAAGTTTCAGATCTGCAGAAGAAAATTGACGAAGCTTTGAAAGGATTGTTTAGGCCTGAAAAAAGATTTATGTCACATTTAACAATTGCTCGAGTGAAAAATGTTATTGATATGAATTTTTTTCAGAAGTTAGGAATGACTAAAGTTGATCCGAGTGATTTTGAGATTGGTGAGTTTTATCTGATGAAGTCTGTGCTTGGGCCGACGGGGCCTACCTATTCTGTTATCGAGAAATTTGAATTAAATTAGGGCTGAAAAAATATAAAATATGAAGACATCTGGCATTTAAATAATTTTTGTGATGGAATATTACATATTCTAACATGGATTTATTTTTAAACCTGGGATCAATAATAATATTTTAATGGACATTAAAAATAAAAGAGCAAAGAAGATCATAGAAGATATTGCTCAGGGTTATGCAGGTTCTGAGTCTGGTAAACTCGCTTGCCCTATCTCCCTTCTCGGAGACGATAGTGATTTAAGAGAAAGTGTTCTTTCTGGTTTGAGAGAAAGATTGCCTGAGGCAGTATTTGTAGAGGGTAGTGTTCAAGGAAGAGTTTATCAGGTAGCCTTGGAATTTTTTGAGAGAAAATATCCTCTAGTTGAGGATGATGCTACTCGTCGAGTATCTTAAAACATTCGGATTTTTTGCCGATATCTTTTTCTAATTCTTCTAAGGAGACTTGGAAAACTTTTTTTAGTGTTTTGTATTTCTCGAGAAGTTTTTTTGCTGTTGTCGGACCGATGCCTTCGAATCCTTCGAGAATAAATTGTTTCTGCTGTTCTGTTGTCATCGGTGTTTTGGCTCTTAGCGAAAACTCTGCCTTTGGCTTGGATTGTTGTTTTGCTAATCTTAATAAAAGATCGGCTGTGTCTACATCATCCTGAGTAAAAAGAATCGGAACTTGATAGTCAATTATTGTCGAGAGGATCATGCCTTTTGCGGCTTTTTCAAGATTTTTATTTTCAATTTCTTGTAGACCTTCTATGATCAAGAAGTGTTTGGGATATTTTTTTATCTCGCGAAGTTGGTCGTGGAGACGCTTGTTGATCATGCTCGATACAAAATCTGAAAATGTTTTTCGTTCTATGCAAATGTCATTTATCAGATAATCGCCGATCTCGAGAGTCTCGAAATTTACTGAAGCATTTTGATTTGTAAGATGTGCTGCAACTAGGGACTGTTTTTCCCGAGTATCGATAATTATCGGAGTTTTGTTCTCGGGTTTTTGTTTTTTATTGGAAAGAATGTTGTAAAATGTCATGATTATTTTAAGATGATATGTTTTTTATTTTTATGGGTACTGGAGTGTGACAAAAGCATACCATAATCTTTAAAAGTCATGTTTTTGATGTAAAAGTATGGGTTTTTTTGATAAACTTAGAAAAGCTGTAAGCAGTATTAGCAACGCAGCTAGCGAGATATATCAAAAAATTGAAACTACGGCTGTAAAATTATCTGATTCTTATTGTAATATGCAGGAATTTTTGGCTGTTCAGACGATGCAGCCAGCGATGGCCGGACCTGTTGCTAGTGTTGTTGTTGAACCAAGGAGAAAATCCGCACAACTTCCAAAACCTTTGATGCCGAAGGCTATTCCTCAAAGTGTAGTTTATCCTAGTTCTCGAACAGACCTCAAGAACGAAAGATCTATTCTTGAGCGAAGATCCTATAGTTTAGTTGATCTGGTCAATGATCGAGATGTGAGAGATGAAATAGCTCTTGGAAGAAAATTAAATGTGAGCAATTATCAAGAAAGATGGGATGAGAAGAGCAGATTGATCGTCAGAAGATTATTTATCTGCGATGAATTTGAAGAGGGTGAATTGGAAAAAGCTGCACAGATCCTAGATAATAATACTTTTGAAAAATCAGGAAGCAGTTTTTACAAACATATCTTCAGCACAAATGTTTTCAGCAATGACGACGCTGCTCGAAAATATAAACAGGCAAATGATGGGAAATTACCTGAGGGGAATATTCCTGTGAGTGAATATGCTCTGGCTCAATCGAGCTCGAATGCTTCGATGAAGATGAAAGTAAGGACTCTGCAATTTTTAATTGATGTGAGAAGAAAATTTGAAGCAGGCAAAGAAAAAGGACAGAGTTCCTGGGATTTTTATGCTTACGTCGCTAATATTGTGAATAATGCAAAAATATTAGAACACGGCGGAAGAAAAATTTATTTGACAGAATATGGAAGCCTGGATATGGGCGCTTTGAATGAGCTCGGAATAAAAAGAGATTTGAAAAGAGAATCAGAATATGCTCGCATTGATCGGACTCGATTAAAATAATTTCTTTTGCTTTTCTTCTTGATCTTGGGACATCTCATTTTTTATCTGTTCTAGTGCTCTGTGCATTTTTTTCTCTTTTGCTATAGCTGCATAGTGATGGGCTTGGTCGCGGGTATCCCGTGTTACCAGGATTTTGAGAGAGCCTTTCATAAGTCTCGCTGTTCGGCCGGCTCGCTGTATTTTGCGAATTGCCGACGGAACTGGTTCGTAGAATATTACTTCGTTGACTTCTGGAATGTCTAGGCCTTCTTCGCCGATGGATGTGGCCACAAGAACATTTATTTCGCCTCGGGAAAATTGTTCTATTATCTCATGTTGTTGTTTTTGATTTAATCCAGTAACACTTGAACCTTGGCCTTTAATTGATTGACCTACAAAGACTTCGGGTTTTATTCCGGGAATTATTGAGAGAGTGTTTTTTATTTTTGAAACTGTTTCACGATACTGGGCAAAGATCAAGACTTTATTTTTTGGATTTTCTTTTATTTTTTCAGTTATCAGTTC
>CAYHOV010000052.1:0-4056 GCA_964358615.1 Candidatus Woesearchaeota archaeon
GGATGCGAGCGAGAATCTGGGAATTAGCAATGAAAATTTAAAACATATTCAAAATATAAAAATGTCGGTAACGTATAAAACAAATCATGTTTATGTCTTGCTTATGATGGTATTTAAGAAAGAAGACAAGGAAGTTAATGTGCCCATTCCTCTAACTCTGGATTTGGGGCATAAAACGCCAAGAAAAGAGATGATGGTTTATAATTAAAGATAATATTGTATCCTTAATATTTTTTTGCACTTCGTTATTATAGATAGTCGACTCGCGTCGACTGATGTTGAGTAATGACTAATTTAATCTGGTAAGGTTATCAAGGGAGATTGATGTTTTCAATAATATCCTTCGAGGGTTAAATCGAAAGATATATATATGATTTCTCTAAAATCAGTAGTTTAATCTTTTAATTAAACTGAAAAAGGAGGTAAAAAAATGAGTGAAATTTCAAAGACAATCTTATTAGCAGTGATTGCTGGACTTTTGTTGGCCTTAGTTGCTGGAGGTATAACTGGAAATGTTGTTTCTGTTAGAAAAGCTACAACTGGAAATGTAAATGTTTATACTGCTACGGAGATCGATACTCGGTTGGCTAATTGTGAAATGAGAATAGTTAGTAGTGCTATAAGTAATTCTAACTGTAAAACTATTTGTGCATCTCTTCGGAAAGTAAGGGTCGGCGCTTTTAGTAGTATATGGTACGCTCCGATGAATCCTACTGACGGCACTTATACAAACAAGTTTTTTTCATATCTAGCAATCGGCAGTGAAGCAGAAAATTTATTTAAAAGTTGTGGGTCAACATGGGGACAGTGTTCTCAAGGCGCTATAGCTTATGTAAATGGAATTGATAGTACTGCACATCTAAAAGACATTAATGAACTATCTATAGAGACAAAATGTATTTGCTGCTAAACAAAAACATTTTATTTTCTTTCTCTTTTTTATTCTTCTTTTTATTTTTTCTTGAATCTGTTATAGTATTCTCTGACGTTCGGCAGCCAGTATTGGTTTTGAGGAATGCCTGCAGGAGCATAGGTCTGTTTCAAAAATCTTAAAAAATCTTTTTCTCTTTTTTGTTGGCCAAATCTTTGGAGAGAGTTCTTAACTGTCCAGGCGGCCCAACTTGCCTGTTTTTCGCCAGATTTGTATTCTCGAAATTCTCCATTTTCGGTTACGCCGTGGTCTTGGCGATATCTCGATGTGTGAACAATACCAAATTCATGATCTCGGGATCCGCCTTCTGCTGCCCTTATGGCCAGCAATAATTCTGGTTCAACTCCGACGCGACGGGCAGTATTGATAATTATTGGAATTTCTTTTTGATATTTGAAATCTGGATAAACTTGTTGATAGGATACTTGTGGAATTATAGGGCGTCTTACTTTTTCTTGTGCTTCTGCTGGAGAAGAGAGAATTGTTGCAAAAGTGAGGGCGTAGAGTAAATTCTTCATCGGTTTTTTTGAATAATCTGGCTTAAAAGTATTTGTAGCATTCAATATATATCTTCTAGAAGATACTTGCAAATTTTTACAGAGAGATTTGCCTAAATGATTTATTATTTTCGTCGGCAAATCTCTAGTTACCTTTTTGGCCGCAAAAAGTTGGAAATTGCCAGACCCAAAAAGGTAATAAACATACTTATCTTATCAAAAATATGAAAAACTTTGAACTCTTTGATAATCCTCGGAAAATTTACAGAAAGATGCTGCAGGATATTAGAAATTCTACGAGTTCTATCTATCTTGAGACGCATATGTTTACCCGTGATAAAATCGGAAATGCGTTCAGAAAAGAATTGACAAAAAAAGCAGAGCAGGGAGTCAAAGTCATATTACTCGTCGATGTTTGGTATTCAAATGTAGACAAAAAATATTTTAGAAAATTAATCTCAAAAGGCGCTGAAGTGAGATTTTTTAGAGAGATACTCTACGTCGCTAGGTTCTTGACTAAGAATCATGAAAGAGATCATCGCAAGCTTTTGATTATCGATGATAATATTGTTTATGTGGGCTCGGCAAATATTACTGCTCTGTGTTTAGAATGGCGGGAGTTAGTTGTAAGGATTGAGGGAGAGATTGCTCTTGATTTTAAGAAATCTTTTTTTGTAAGCTGGGAGAATTTTTCAGGAAAGATTAATCCTAAAAGTTTGGGAAAGATTGTGCATAAAAGTTTTGAAATCTTGAATGAAATGCCTTCTGCTTTTTATAAGCCGACAGAGAGAAGATATATACGACTCATTAATGGGGCGAAGAAAGAGATATTGATAGAGACGCCGTATTTTATTCCTTCTTTTGAAGTCATGCTGGCTTTATCGAAGGCAATTAAGCGCGGCGTTGTTGTTAAACTTATAACTCCTCTTGAATCAGATGTTGCAGCTGTTGATATTTTAAGAAGTCTATATTTGGGAAGAATGCATCAGAAGGGCCTGAAGATTTTTTATTATAAAAAAAGTGTTTTGCATGCTAAACTTTTGATTGTTGATACTAAATTTTTTCTGTTTGGGTCGTCTAATCTGGATTATCGGAGTTTTTTGCATCAGCATGATCTGAATGTTTTTGGCCATGATCAAAAGATGGTCCGTGCTTTGAAAAGACATTTTAAGGAGACTTTGAGAATGAGTGAGAAGTTTGATTATGGGGAGTGGAAGTCACGATCTTCTTTATTGAAGATTGCGGAGAATTTCTTGAATATTTTTAGAGAATATTTTTAGAAATTTAAAATTTTCTCACAATTTGCTCTCGTAAAATTATCGTAGTTAAATTAAGAGCGAACTCTAACTGTTAAGTAAAACATATGTAACTTGTTAAATCAATAAATGGGATTAATGGTTAAGTAAAATGGAGTAATAAAAACTTCTAAAAAATCTGTTAAAAATTAAAAAATCTTATTTTACTTGCTTAAAATTCTTCCAAGCAACTTCAAATAATTGTTCTAGTGTTTGTGCAAAAAACTCTGTATTGACCCAGATACCGATGTCATAGTTTGCGTGGACTGTTTCATCGCTCAATAGCATAAACATCAATTGTTCACTGTCTATAACACAGAACCGTGCCTTTAATTTTCCCGAAATATCTCGAACTTCTGCTGCTTTTGATAACTCTTTAGCAATCTTTTGGTTTGCTGCATTTATTGGAGCAGCAATTCTAATAGTTACTCCTCTTTTCTGTGCTTTTTCGAGGGAAGGCAAGAGATGTTCCATTTTTCTGTTGAGGCCTTCTGCTGTTGTGACAAGTGTTACTGTTTTTTCTGCTTCTCTTATTAACATGTCTAGGTGATTGTACATGTTCTGTCGACCTTTTAATGCGCCGGACATTTCAGAGTGATCCACATATTTTATTCCTTCTCGGAATAATGTAGCTAGTTCGTTTAAGACATCATCTGTTTTTAATTGATCTAATCTTTTGGATTTTTCTTTGGCATCTACAACTAGATTTTTTTTGACTCGTTCAATAACTTCTTCTGGTTTTAATGCAACAAATTTTATTGGCTTGCCGAGTTTCAGAATAATAAATCCTTTTTTTTCTAAGCTCTCAAGAATATCATAGGTTCTAGAACGAGGAACGTCGCTTATCGAGGATAGTTCGCCAGCTGTCGAGGTGCCCCTGGATAAAAGGGCAGTCCACACTTTCACTTCGTATAGGTTCAGATCGAAGATCTTCTTTAACCTACTTAGGAACTCCTCTTTGACAATCATAATATTTTTGTGGATGTCCTAGTATTTAAAGGTTTCTCTCGATTGTGTCGGTTAAGAGGGGTGAATAAATTTTACAAAAATTATTTTCTCGTCGATGAATCAGGAAAGTTTGTTAAAATTTATAGTGAATTCTATGTCTTTAATTTTAGTTGTTGCAGAGTAGTTAAATATTTTTTCGGATTTTTTGAAGGAAACTGTTTTTGCATTCACTTTTTCTTTTATCGTCGCTATTTGTGTTTTTATCAACTTCTCCAGCTCAGGAGAAATTATCTCTAATTCAATGATATTTTCTTTTACGAGGCTTGCGTTTTTTCTTTCTGCTTGAATTTTTCTTATCAGCTCGCGGGCATAGCCTTCGGATTCG
>CAYHOV010000053.1:0-3819 GCA_964358615.1 Candidatus Woesearchaeota archaeon
AAATTAAAACAAGAAAAGAAAAAGATTCTGATTATTTCGCTCGATAAAGACAAAGAATCAATCGCTCTCGCACAAAAATTAAGAAAATCTGGAAAAGTAGTCTCTGTCTTCTACGGAAAGCCGTCAAAGGCCCTTGAATATGCAGATTCCTATAGATTTCAATTGGTGATATTCCTCGGAGAGAATGAAATGAAGAAGAAAAAATTTAATCTAAGAGACATGAAAACCGGCAAAGAAAAATTAGTTGGAATAAAAGAATTACTCGAGATGATTTAATATTTATTTCCAAGTTGATTTAAAGATTCAATAGCCCATTCTTTTACACAAGGCAATAGATTTTCTTTTTCCAATTCTTCTTTAGAAAACCATCTTAATTCTTTACCCTCGTCATCCAATTTAAAACACTCTCCGCCTTTCACTATTCCGAAGTAAAAAAGATTTATGTGTTTGTGATCTTCTTTTATATGATCTAGATGAATATGTACTGGTTGAACCAGATTTGCAGTTTTTGATTTATCAAATGGAGAAATTACGTCGATATCAAGACCAGATTCTTCTTTCGCTTCTCTGATAACCGAACTGCAGGGAAGCTCATTTGATTCTACATGTCCCAAAATAGGGGCCCAATTATTGACTTTTTTATCCAGGTCATCAAAACTTTTCCATCTTTGACCACAAATACTGTTGATAAAAATTCTCTTACAATTTCCATGTTGAATTTCTAAAGAGAAGACTTATTTAAATAATTTGCCTTACTCAAAAATCTCTAACTACCACCCTCTTCCTTCTTTAAACCTGCAAATCTTCCCATGACAATGTTCTCCTTTCTCTCCAAGTATAGTCTTAAACTTATTCAAATCCGCATCAAGAATTTTGTTAAGATTCTTTAAATCTCCAATCAATAATCCTGCAGAATCCTCGGCAAAACCAAGTTTAGATAAAATTCTATGTCCTTTTGGTATCAACTCTTCTGGTTCTGCTGGAATTCCAAGAGCCTGACGAATATTTTCTGGCTCTAAAATTTCATCATAGGTAATCACTTCCAAAATTTTCTTAGACTTTTTCACACCAAGTCGAGAATAATCTCGGATAGCATGATCAGTCTCTTTCTCAACACCATATAATATCTCCTTTAATCTTGATCTTAAAATTGTCCCCTCCGCACCCAATTCAATAATATTTCTCTTTAATAATTCAGAAATTTTTAACATTATTTTACCTCGCTGAATCAATGAAATAGCCTTGCCCATCTTTATTCCATTCTCTTTTTCTAATTTAGTCAGTTCTTTCTCTGCTAAATCAAAAATCTCTCTATGTTTCTCTAAAATCTGTAAAATTTCTACGCTTCGTCTTATGATCTCATTCGTAGCCCGAATAATATATCTCAAATTACTATGAAACAAAGTTATTTCGTCTCGCCTTTGTGAAATAGCGATGACCATTGTCTCTGCTTGTTTTGCAGTTCGCTCAGCAGCTCGATGCCTCGTACCAGTTTCATTTGAGGGTATTGAGTTGTCAGGAGTAAGCAGAGCATTAGCATACAAAATCTTTTTCATATCGCTGGACAGAATCAAAGCTCCATCCATTTTTCCAAGTTCTACTAATCTCTGAGGGGTGAATCTGCAATGGACCTTAAAACCCCCTTCGATTAAACTCGGAACAGCATCATTTTCAACGACAATCAATCCACCAGTTTTAGCTTTCAAGACTCCCTCAATACCACTTCTTAATGCAGTTCCAGGAGCAATATATTTCAAAAGTAAATTCAAATCGACTTTTGTTAATTTTTTTTCTTCAGAACCATCCTCGATAAGTTTTGTTTGAGTATCCTCTCTTTTTTTTTCAGCTTCCTCTATCACTTCGATTTTATCAACCTCGGATTCCATTAAAATTTTAATGCACTCTGTATTTAAATCTTTTTGCGTATCAAACCCTCTTGTGTACTGCACGGGTTGTTTGCAGGGTTTTTGGGAAAAGTTTTACTCTTGAGAATAAAAAATAAAGAATAGTAAGAGTGAAACTTTTTGGAGGGCAGAAAAAAATCTGCATAACGAACTGCAGTTTAAAAAATGCGAATTTTTTTCTGTATTAAAAAATATACAAGAATTTTTTCCGACGGAAAATTGAGCGGAAGGTGACTCAGTAAATTTAGAAAAATTTCCTGGGACTCCAACTCTTACGAGTTGAAGTGAATCAGACTTGTCCGATTCCAATAAAAAGGCGGAAGGTGGGAATCGGACCCACGTCACAAGAGCCACAGTCTCGCATTCTACCATTGAACTACATCCGCCACGATATTAATACTGAAATAAAAACAGAGTATAAAAAACTTTTGAGCTCTACATTTTTTATTAGATTATATTGATAAAATAAAACTTTAGTAAAATTAACCACTCTAGCAAACCAAAAAGATTTACCGTCGATAAAACTCAAATGATACACTTCAATAGTTACAAAAAAGTAGGCGTAATATATTTAAAGAACTAGTCTTTCTACTCTTTTATAAATTGTGTGTTATAGTAAGAAGATTTCTCTTCTATGTTAATTACAAGTATGGCTAGTATTTAAACATTTTGTTTAAAACGACCATAGACTGAAAGGAGGACAAAAAATGGTATTAGATTTTGCAAAAGAGGCGATAAGCAATGCTGAACATAATAGTATCAACTTTGACGAGTTGAAAGCAGGAAAAGCTAACATAAAAGTTTTCGGTTGTGGTGGTTGCGGATGCAACATGGCCACATGGCTATTCAACAAAGGCATCAACGGAGCTACTATCTACGGCGTAAACACTGACGCTTTGCATTTATCTATCACGAAGACAGATGAGAAGATTCTTATAGGAAAAGAATTGACTCGAGGTCTTGGCTGTGGTGGATATCCAGCAAAAGGAAGAGAAGCTGCAAAAGAAGCTCTTGCTGAATTGAAGAAGGCTGTTTCGAATTCGGATATGGTTTTCATTCTATCTGGCATGGGTGGAGGTACTGGAACAGGTTCTGGACCAGTAATTGCACAACTCTCAAAAGAAGCAGGTGCAGTAGTTATCGCAGTAGTTACAATGCCGTTCGAAGCTGAAAAAGCTAGAATAGACAAAGCAGAGTTTGGTTTGCAAGAGCTTAGAGAAGTAACCGATACTGTAATTGTACTAGACAACAATCGTTTAGTTGATATTGCAGGACAGTTACCAATGGAACAAGCTTTTGCAGTTGCCAACGAGCTAGTTTCAACAATGATCAAGGGAATTGTTGAGACAATAACACTGCCTTCTTTAATCAACCTAGACTATGCAGATGTTTCCGCAATCATGAAAGGCGGAGATGTAGCAGTTATAGGAATTGGAGAAGATAACTCAACTTCACGAGTTGATACAGCATGTCAACAAGCTTTGACTCACCCTCTTCTTGACGTTGATTACCGAGGAGCAACCGGAGCATTGATTCACGTTACTTGCGGACCAGATATGAAACTCGAAGAATTCGACAATATCGGTAGAATAGTAACAGAACATCTTTCTCCAGAAGCACAAGTAATCATTGGCGCTAGAATCAATAAGGAATTCCAAGGACGAGTTCGAGTTATCACCATAATGACTGGTGTGAAGAGCCCGTATGTACTTGGACGATCTAGGAATGATCATTCTAACGACAATAGACGCGGAAGAGCAGAAATGAATGAGCTAGGCCTACAAGACTTTAGTTAAATTTCACAGGGCCGTTCGGTAAAACGAGCGGCTCTTTTTTTATTTTTTTATTTTTCTTTATAATTTTTTTATTGGAATTTTTGGGTTAATACAAAAAATTTCGCTCTTGTTTATATAAT
>CAYHOV010000054.1:0-3795 GCA_964358615.1 Candidatus Woesearchaeota archaeon
GCAAGGCACTGGCCCACAACTTAAATCTTCCCGCAGAAGATTTTCAACAGAGCCCATTTCTTGATTAGAATATAAAAACCTAGGGTTGCGGTGCAAACCTAGGGAGTATATAATTATAGTATCTTCTCAATCCTTTTAAAACTTTCTACTTTGCATTACCTTAGAAACCCTTAAAAATCATCTCTCTCGTCTCTGAAACCTATCATCTCTCTGCTTTTTCCTTGCGAGATCCTGTTCTTGTCTTTCTTTTTCCCTCTTCATGCGGACCAGTTCATTGAGCGTGACATTCTTCAGATTTTCTATTTTTGAGAAATCCATATTGCCCTCGGTGATATTGTTGAAAACTTCCTGATTTTTTGGTTCTCGCACAAATTTTTCTCCAGAATCTTGGCCATCTAATTTTATCTTGACTCTTTCTAATATCTCATCTTCAGATGCTTTCTTAAAACCAGGCATAGCTCCGATCCGATCATTAGAATTTTTAAAAAGTTTCATTCCATAGTATGATTCAAGTTTATAGATAGCTTCATCAAGTCTTCTTTTTGATTCTCTTGGATCCCCAGGGACTTCTGGCAAAACTCCTTTCTCTAATTTTTCCAGAGTCTCGAGGCCAATTCCAGTCTCTTCAGAGACTTGTCGCAGTGTGGATTTTCTTCTTCGTCTGGCCATCTGCAATTCCCAGTAATAATTCTCAATCAGCAATTCTGTTCCCTGTTTATGCGAAGGATATCTCAGTTTTTCCATGTTATTCTTCACAGCACCAGTAGTTATCTGTTCCCGAGGTAACGGCTCTGGAATTCCCCTTGAGACTCCAGCAAGCCTCTCCATTCTTTCTCTTACACTAACTCTTTTATTGACACTATCCAGCTGTTCTGCCGTAGGTTTATGTATGATCATCGCCCCTTCTTTCTTTGCGCAGCCCTCGCAGATATCGACGACTTCATTGCCATAAATAGCTTTGTAAATAAGCGTTTCTTCGTCCCCCCGATCACAAACAATGCACTTCATGGATATTCTAAAAAATTCTGCTTTTTAATCATTATTGTGCTGGGAAATATAGTTCTATGTTGCATTCGGACCATTCAGATAGATAACGCTCTTGTTGAAAAATTGTGGCACCTTCAAGTTCTCTGATCTTTTTTTCATGGCCGACTCTAACTGCTCAATATTTGTCAAATAAATAAAATCTTTCTCATTGACAAGAACAATCGGAGAGAGAGTTACATTATAAACAGATTTCAGCAATCCTATTGCAGGCGTATCTAAATCCTTATCAAACGAGTATATCATTATCCTTGCAGAATCTTGATTTTTAAACGTGCCGAGTATAAAACTCATTCTATCTGTTTCCTCATCAATTTGCTCTTGGTTTTCTTTGTCATCAATAATATTATCATAAAAAAATAAAACTACAAAAAATTCCGAGTCGCATCTAGAATTTAATTTTTTAACAATTTGAAGATGTTTGTACTCCAGTTCGCTGTACGACTTTTTTTGCTCAATAACTCTTGGGTCGTCTTTTAATCTTGATTCAAGTAAACTCAATCTTGCTCCGACCTGATCCAATTTTTTAGATACATCGTCAAGCATCTTTGGATTACAGAAAGATAAACTCGATGAATTAGCAAGAACACTATCTAAATCATTTAGATATTGCTTAATTAAATTATTCTGAGAAGAGATCTTCTCGTAGTTCAGATAAGAGATCGAAGAAGAGATAGTGAAAATGACCACAAATAAACTAGTAGTTATAATAAACGCTAATAGATATCTTACCAGATGCAATTCTCTTCTTACAGGCATCAGCTCTCCCTCCATTTTACTTTTTTATTGAATAAGACATAGATAAAAGATAAAATCCACCAAAAAGTGAATAATAGCGAATAGAACGCGATAAAAAATACAAAACTGAGCCTAATACCTTCACTATAAAGCATTTTTTTCCTAGAAAAATACATGTAGAATCCAAGAAGAAATAAAAACAATATTGTAATCAAAAAAAGTTTTTGGCTAAAAACCGAGTAAAAAAAATGCTCCAATACAAAAGAATTGATCTCCATCCAATTATTGAACTGGAAATTTATTGCAATCAGATCTAGCAGATCTTGTTTTGTCTCGATTAGAGTTTTGATTATCAGATAGACCGTAAGAATTACAGACAATACTATCGTCGTGACTGCCACCGGCAATACTACTGTTCCGAGAGATCCATATTTTGGGCCAAACAGATGTCTATAGGTCCATAAATTTTTCATCAAACCAGTATACCATCGTCTTCTCTGATACATCAATGCCTTGAAAGCATTTGGCGCAATAGTATAGATTGCAGCATCGGGCGCATTCTCAACAAGATAATGATTACTTTGTATTCTCAAACAGATTTCTAAATCCTCAGTGATATTTCCAACTTCATAATCACCATGTTTCACAAAAAATTCTCGCCTATAGGCTGAAAAAGCTCCAGGTGTTACATGAATTGCATTTACTGTAGAAAAGGATTTTCTTAGAAAAACCCCCATATAATATTCAACCTGTTGGATTCTCTGTAAAATTCCATGCGGTTGATATACTCCCATCGAGGGAGTTACCGCCATCACATCCTTGCTGTGAAAATATCCAATCATTTTTTTTAGACAATCAGGATTTGTAAAAGTATCGGCGTCCATTGAGATTATTATCTCGCTTTTTGATTTGCTAATCCCTAAATTTAATGCAGAGCCTTTCCCCCCATTGGGTTTTGTGAATACCTGCACTATTGGGAATTTTTTTGACTGAAATTTTTTTGCGATTTCATAGGTTTTATCCTTGCTACCGTCATCCACTACAATTATATTTAATTTATTTTTCGGATAATCAATAGATAGCGCAGACTCAATCGTTCTTGCAATACTCTTCTCTTCGTTATAGGCCGGAATTATTATTGTTACTGTCTTGTCATCTTTTGGAGGATAAATAGATTTTTTATAGGATTTGATCATACTTACTACATAAAACGAGGTTGCAAATAATCCAATATAAGCAAGGATATATACGAGAATTTCATAAAACTCAACCATGTTTACTCTGCCTCCGCACTCTTTTTCATCACATTAAAATAATTATAAAAATCTTCCGAAAGATTCAGTTCATTTGTATGCCCCATTCTCTTCGCCTGGACAAGTCCGGTCTCGACGAATTTTCTTACATGATCATAAGCCTTGTTCCCTCGGATTCTGATGATGACTGATTGTTTTACCGGTTGTTTATGTGCGATTACAGCAAGAGTTTCCTGTTCAGCCTTGGTGAATTCCGTACTCCCTGTAGCAAGTTTATTCACCAGATAATTATATCTCTCTGCGACATCCATTTTCCAAGTTTGTTCTCGGTTAACAATCTTAACCGCGCGTTTCTCGTATCTCTTCTCAAGTTTTCTTAATATCTCTTTCAGCATTATTGGATTAACGTCAGTAAGCATTATCAGTTCCTGAAGTGACATATATTTTCCAGCTATGAATAGCGCAGCCTCGACTTTTTCTTCAGTCTCACGTTCTTTAACATCAAAAGTGTTATCTAATTCCTCAGCAGTCTCATGAGTTATTACAGGATTTTTTAGATCCTCTTTTTGTTCATTTTCTTCCATATTTTTATATGTAACTCGTTATTTAAAAACTTAAAGTATTTTTGATATTGGGTAGATTTTCACTTTATTACCTTTTTGGGTTTAATACCTCCAGCTTGCTGAAAATTTTTTGCTTTTAAAGGTTTAGATTTTATTGATACTAAAAGCAAAAAATTTTGCGACCAAAAAGGAAATTA
>CAYHOV010000055.1:0-3735 GCA_964358615.1 Candidatus Woesearchaeota archaeon
GTGCTTCGCTAGCAATATTTGCTCTAAAGTTAATCTGCGACGGTGCTATTGAATGATCTTTTCCATGCCGAGCAAGAATACAAACATCTATTCCAGAAATCTGGCCGCAAACAACTTTTGCCGACGGCATTCCATAGGGCGTATTGACTTCCTGTTCACTATAATTTTGCAGAAGCTGCGGATCATCTAATCCACTTCCGCCGATGATTCCAATTTTAACCATGAAATTTTATATTATCTTCATTTAAAAGAATTATCTCACTCGAGTATATACTTTGAAATATTTATTTTTCTTCAGTCGGCCATTTCTGTTTTTCAGGAGGAATTAATTTCCTTTGGACTTTTATCTTAGCCACATCTACCGACGCAAACCATTTTAAAAATCCTCTCGGCAGACCTTGCATCATAACGGCCTTTCCACCAGGAGCAGTTAAAAAATCCAGAGTAGCCAAACCTTCAAAAGGATCAACACGAAGATGAGGATAAAGAGAAATGTCTGAAAAAAGTCGAGGTTGTTGATATTCTCTATATGAAAAAGTATCGAGAGCCTTTCGAGTTAATGTTTTTCCACGTAGAGATTCTAAATAAGAAAGAAATCCTTGTAGCCTATCATCAGATTGAACAAAATCGACAACATCTCCAGTTATATCTTTTCCCCGACGATAATGAGTAACTTTTGTTTCCTGCGAGTAAGGAGAAGGTGAAAAGTGAGGAAAATATAAAAACCCCTCATCAGAAATTGGGTCATGTCTCAAATATAAATTAAGGGGTTTTTGTAGATCTCCAAAAACAGATGCTAATCTTTTCCTAGTATCTCGCGGAAGAGAATTTCCCCTTCCAATATGTCTTCCCAAAAAACCATTATTATATTGAACACCAGGCTCCATAGCACATACTCGACGAGGAAGAGGTAATCGTTCGACGTCTAATATTTCTACCAAAGGATAAATTTCAACCTTTTGCTTACAGCACGGACATTTTTCAGGACCTCTCGGTGGTTCTCTACCATCCTCACGAGCAAGAATAGTACCCAAGTTCCGTGCGAATACAGATTCAGTCATAAAAATAAATACAAATCTGCCTTTAAAAGAATTATCTCACTCGAATATATATTTCAAATAGATAGCCGAATAGATCAATTCTATTCAGCTGGTAAAATCAATCTTCTCTCAAATTTTAATTCTGCAATTTCCATACTCTCTACCTTCCATTTTTCTGTTTCGGTTCCGCCCTTAAGATGAATATAAAGTCTATAAAAATATTCAAAATTATCTTCTTCAAGATAATTGCTACAAGTAGCTACAAAAATTTGAGGAGTAAAAATCAATCCATTAAAATCATATCTTGTCCAAGGACTCTTTTTGCATTTTTCCATAAGATCTTGATGTGTTAAAACTTCTCCCTTTAATTTTTCCAAATAAGAAAAATGTTTTCCTAATTCCTCATCGCTGCTGATAAGATTGCAGACATCTTCAGTTAAATCTCTCATCTCTCTAGACACTTCTCCGACAGCATATACTTCCTGGGGAAGAGGGTATCTTAAAAAATCCAATACTTCCGTATATGGAAAACATCCAACATCCTGAACATAGCGCAGACAAAGGTTAGGTTCAATCATTAATATCAATCATAAAAATCCTTTTTAAAAATTATCTCACTCGAATATATATTTCAAATCATAGTCAACTACTTTAATATTTCTCCAGTTTGTTGTTGACTAGATGGGAAAAGATTTATGTCTTTCACTATACTCATTCTTTTGGTTTTCTTCCAAGCGGTTTTGGCAATCCGCCACCAACCTTTCTAGGAGATGAACCTAAACCAGGCCCCTCACCCTTTCCACCTTTTTCAACTTCTTTTTCTAGTTTTCCCGCTTTTCCTAACTCCTGCCTGAATAAAGTGTAAAATCCAGAATAATCGCCATCCACAGAAACATCTCTCGCTTTTAATGCATCGATATACCTTACATAATCTACTTTTGCATCAGTACTATTTCCTGGGCTGCCAAGAATAGATCTTTTTAAGCCATCCAGATATTTTCTCTCATCAGAATTCATTACATTATTTCCGCTAGAAGATTCTCTTCCTTTTGGAAAATATCCCCTTAACCAATCCAAAAAACCCATGAAAGACCCACGTAAATCCGATTTAAATAGATTTATCTTCTCGAAGATATATATTAAAAAACCAATCTTAAAAATAAAAAATTAACCCTATTTACAATACTTAGAACAATTCAGGATTAAATTACTCAATTATCATTTAAACAAAATAACACGAAGTGCAAAATGTACGAAGCACAGATTTTAAATCAAAAAATTTATTTCTTCTCTTCATAAACTTCTTTCAGCCCCTCGATAAAATAATCAATGAAAACATCGATGTCCTTGTCATCCTCTGCTTTCTCAAAAGCCGCATACTCTTCCTTCTTCATATCCTGGTCATAGCCGCCGCCGAAAGAATCCTTTGCTTCTTTGAAAAGATAGTCGGCCATTTTCTTCGCGCCCTTCCAGCCTTCCTCATCATAGCAATACATTATTTTCTCAAGGACATTTTCCCTTCTGAACTCGTCGTCATATTTAGCAGATTCTGCATCAGCCTCTTTCTCATAGACTTTATTTAGATCATCATCTACTGTAGCTTGAACATATTTCTTCGGCTCCCGAGCAGCCTGATAAACATGCGCGACTTCATGGACAATGATCGGAACCAATGCAGGAGCAGATAAAAATTCCAGATCTGTTTTATTGAAAAATAAGATGATATCAAAACCCTGATTCTTCGTCGCTGCGACCACATCTGAAAAACTCCAGACATCTTTGTCATAGGGCATCGTGTGCCTGTCTAAAAGAAATCTCGAAGCGATTATGCTCACGCTCCAATCTGCTGGAAACACGAACATCGTCGTTATTGTCTTGATATTATTGTTGAAATTTACATTATTCTTGCTCCAAAAATTCTTTCGGTTGTATTTCAGCTCCTGCCTGCATTTTTTTATCTGCTTGAAGAATTTGTTTATGCTCTCAATTTTTTCCATAAAATCATCAAGATTTCAGGTTTTATATATCTATAGGAAATCACCTTAATAGTCGGATAATTTTGGAGTGATTTCCTATCTAGCAAATAACAAAAAATTACGGAAACTAAGGTTATTTGCTATAACTAGAAAGCAGTTTAGAGAAGTTAGATTATTAGGCCATCTACTATTATACTAAGGAAATAAAAATTACTCAGCCAACAGACAAAAAGTTTCAACACCAGAACGAGTTTTTCTAGTTGGTTCTGCAATTAATTTTCTAACTGCATCAACAGCTTTCTTGAATGCTTCTCCCGAAGGCGTTACAAAACGAACTTCACCCCTTTGTTCTTCTTCCCATAAAGATAAAGTAACTAATGTTCTTTCCCAATATCTATTATCTCGCGGGTCATCCCTACGAGGAAAAGTATAATGGGCTGTTTTTGGAATAAAACTTCTTGCGTCAAGTTCTGGAGCATTCCTATAAAATTGATGAGATTCGCCCGAGGCAACTAATTTATCCCTTAAACCAACTAGTTTTAAGTAATCTTCTCCTTCAAAATCCATCGTTTGTGCTATCATTTTTATCCAAGAACCCTTTTTTCTTTTGAGTTGAATAAAAGAATAAATTCAGCTTTTTAAGGATTATTGTTCTCTAGAATATATGTATAAGCCAGGGACATATGTCCTACCTCCAGATTTACTAAAAATTAAAGAAG
>CAYHOV010000056.1:0-3492 GCA_964358615.1 Candidatus Woesearchaeota archaeon
AATACATGTTCTCGGGGTAGATTAACTTTTACCCCGGGACTTTTTCAACAGAGCCCAAGAAATGCTAAACCTTAAAATGCATAGTGTTAATTTATAGATATGGCAGAAAAAGAAAACAAGGAGAAAGTTATTATTTTTATTGATGGAAGTAATATCTACCATATTCTAAAAAATCTTTTTCCTGATAAAAAACCAAATGATTTTAATTTTGAAAAATTTATTAAATACTTAGCAGGAAATAGGCGACTCATAAGGACTTACTATTATAATGCTCCCCTCGACAGAGAAAAAGATGAAGATAATTATATTAAACAACAGAAATTTTTTGATAAGATACAGAGAATTCCTAACTTTACTTTTGTTCTGTGCAGAATGTTAAAAAGAAAAGCTGATGGAAAAACAATCTATGAAGTAAAAGAAGATGACATCCATCTGGCGGTTGATATGGTAAAACTTGCCTTTAATGATGCCTATGATACGGCAATATTGGTTTCTAGCGATGGTGATTTTGTTCCGGCAATCCAAGCAGTTAAAGAAAAAGGAAAGAATATTGAAAATATTGGCTTTGAAAATAAATTTTCTTATCATCTACAGCAGGAATCTGATAAGTTTGTAAAGCTGAAGAAAGAAGTTGTTAAACAGTTTTTTGTTTAAACGGTGAGATGTTTTCTGTTAAAAATAGATCAGTTGAACATAATGATGTTAGTCTCTCCGACGAGCTGAAAAATTTAATTCTGTGCTAAAGAATTTTTCCTCTGGAGGAAAATTGCAAATGAAGAATGAAGCAATTTAGTTTTCGAGGGTTATAGGCCTTATAAATGTAAAATTTTAAAACGACTTAGAAAAATTAATTACCCGAGATATCTTAATCTTCCTGGCCGTGGTTCGTAAATCAAACCATCTTCAAGAAGTTTTTTTATTTCCTGATTTATCTGATTCGGAGAGGCCTCAGTATTCATGATTATTGTGTCAATGTCTATCCCGCCTTCTTTTTCTCCGTCTTTTATTTTTCCTAGGAGAATATCTCTAATCGGAGCATTGGCTGTGACTGGAATATCTTTGCGGGCCTTTTGCATCTCTAATTTTCGGACAAGCAACCATTTTGGATCGATGCTTTTGACTATTTCTGGAAGAATGTATAATTCTGAGTTATATTCTCGAACATTTCCGATTATCTGGACTGTGTCGCCTTGCATTGTTTTCAGCAGAAGGGGAACATCGTCGCCAAAAGATTTCAAGCGTATTTGGCCTGAAGCATCATCTAAAGTTATAGTTGCATATTTTTTTTCGCCTTCTGTTGAGAATTTATCCACAACATTTGCAATTATATTGACTCTGACAATTTTTTTATCACCAAGCTCGAGATATAAAAATTTTCCCTCATTTAGGAATGGTTTTGATTTTAGGATATCACCGATTTTCAGCTTATAGGAAATGTTCCTCTTTAATTGTTCTTCTGGCATGGTTAGGATAAAAGTTTTGATTTTATAAAGATTTGTGGGATTGAGTTGTATAAATCACCGAGATCTGATTATTTGATAATAGGAAATATATTTAAGCAGAAGTTGATTGATAACTATGAAATGAGCGTGAAAAAAATTAAAATCTCAAAGGATGGGCCGTATTTAGTTTCTGGAAAAATTCCTCTGAATAAAGAGAAGATTGTTTCTGATAAGTATGGGACTCCTATCAGCTGGAAAAAAATTGAGGAGATCAAAACTGAAGAAAGTTATGCGCTTTGCCGTTGCGGACATTCATGCAACAAACCTTTCTGTGATGGTTCGCACCTGAAGAAAAAATTCAACGGAACAGAAACAGCGAGCAAGAGAAGTTTTAATTCTGAAGCAGACAAGGTTAATGGAAAAAATTTAATATTGAAGGATTTACCGAAGCTGTGCGCCTCAGCAGGATTTTGCCATCGGGCTGGTGGAATCTGGGAGTTGGTAAAAAAGGCTGACAAAAATTCGATGAAAATTGCGATGGAAGAAGCTTGCGATTGTCCGTCAGGAAGATTGGTGGTGATTGACAAGAAAACAAAAAAAGAAATTGAGCCAAAATTTGAAGAATCAATAAGTTTGATCGAGGAGTTAGGTGGGTTGAGCGGGCCTCTTTGGGCCAAGGGAAAATTAATTATCGAATCTGCCGACGGAACAAAATATGAAGTGAGAAATCGAGTCACTCTTTGCCGCTGTGGAAATTCGGAAAATAAGCCGTTCTGCGACGGAAGTCATGCTTCAACAAAATTTAGCGATAGGAAAAATTTGAGGGGAAAGACTTGTTAGAAATATATGTTTGAAAGGTTTCATTTCAGCACAATAATGCTTTTAAGCAGGAATTTTATGTTTTTATTATGATAAGAGAAATTTCTGGTGAAACACTTATTAGAAAAATGGATCTGAGGCGAAAAAAAGCGCACTGCCCTGAATGTGGAACTGTTGGAAGAATACATTCTATAAAACAAAGAAGATTAAGAGAAGCAGGATCTAGGCCGACAGTGATAGAGATTACACATAATGAATACGAGTGCCATAATCCTGGCTGTGGTGGAAGAAATCCCGATAGAAAACATAATTGTTTTTCTTTGCCACTTGATATTTTTGCCCTTCCTTCTTCAAGATACACAAACCGGGCGAGAGAAATTGCTGAGGGATTGGTTTTAAAAAAAGGTTATACTCTTGAAACAGCAAGTCAAGAAATGCAAGAAAAATATCATGTCCATATCCCTCCGACGACTATTTCTGACTGGACTAAAGAAAAAAGAGGAAAAGATAGTGAGCTTGAGTCAGATAGGGCTGTTGGGCATGGGACTTATGATCCTGAAAGTCTAGAGTATATATAAAATTTATAGTGTATTAAAAAATATTTATTCTTCTAGCAGAGAACCGTCGGGACCAAGATAAGCATATATTAAAGGGTGAACAAATCCGGGAGTAATCATTGCTGCGGAAAATCGAGGTCTTCTTACCAGAGGAACATCGACAGCTACGGGAATTTGGACTGCTTCTGACTCGTGGTAGGCGATAGGGACTTCATAGAAGCCCCTAGTGTCTGTTCCTTCTTGGGCTGGTTGTTCTATATTTTCCATGCTATTCTCCAAAGAAGGTGGTTTATAAATTTTAGTTTTTATCTTTAGATTGTGCAATCCGCGGACATATGTCCTACCCCCTAAATTAACTTAGAAAAATCAAAATAAATCTGGCTCGGAGTTTTCTTTTCTAAACTTGTATGAGGCCTAAAATGATTATATCTCATGCGAAATAATTCTGCATCTTTATTGCAGAATACAAACTCTCTATCGAGAGTTTGAAAAAATCTTTCAATCTTTCCAGAAGTTGTTGGAGAATGAATTGCAGTCCTTATATGCTTAATCCGTCGGAGATTTAGCTTTCTATCGAACTTTGAATGCTTGCTTTTCAATCCGAAAACAGATCCATTATCTGTTAAAATTTCTCTTGGTTTACCATGAATTTTAAATAGAGTATCAAGAATCTG
>CAYHOV010000057.1:0-3297 GCA_964358615.1 Candidatus Woesearchaeota archaeon
TAGAACTTTAGCATATTCATGCTTAATTCAATCCTTCTAAGTAATTAAGAAGTATATCTGAATTGGACTTGCTCAAATCTTTAATGCCAGTTTGCCTAATATTTTGTTTCCAGCCCAAGTAATGCTCTTCTGTTTTGTATGGATCGATTTTCATGATATACTTAAACATACGGTTCTTTTAAGCCGTCTGTATATTTTTAGTATATCTCTGGAAAATCAAATTTTCCGCTATGCTCCTGCCGGGATTCGAACCCGGGTCATTGCCGTGAAAGGGCAACATCTTTGGCCTCTGGACTACAGGAGCTTCTCAGTATACGTGAAAAATTTAACTTTTAAACCTTCTCTTTGGTTTCCATTATTGATTTTATCTCATTAACGTTCTTAGCATAAACTAAACTCGCTCGCATCTTACTAGCATTATTCAATCCTTGTGTAAAATTCATTGCCTGAAGTTTTATTTGCGAGAAAAACAAATCTCGTTTTAATGCGATTTTTAAATAGTCCCTAAAAATGATTCGTCTTGATTTCTTTTTGCATAGATCCAAAAAAATACTAGGATTGCCCATCGCAGTTCTGCCGACCATCAAAAAATTAAAATCATCTAATAATTCTTCAGAGTTTTTTAGATTGACATTGCCTGAATAAATAACCGGCAAACTAGTAGAATTTTTAATTTTTTTTGCAAATTCAAGATCAGGGACACCGCCATATCCCTGTTCAACAGTCCTCGGATGGATACAAATGCCGTCGCAATATTTATTTGCAAGCCTGACCATTTTCAAAGTATTTTTTGATTTCCTTAATTTTATCGTCAAAGGTTTTTCAGTCGCATCGCGCATTGTCTTTAATATTTTTTTCACCATGCCCAGATCAGAAAGAAAACATCCAAACCCATGTTCCTTTGCAGTTTTAGCAGGACAACCAAAATTAAAATCAAACAAATTTACATTAGATTCATACTTTTCAATAAATTCTTTGATTCCCCGATCAAAAGCAGAAAATAATTGCAGACCGGGTTTATCCGACAGATCAAACTTTTCAAGACTCAGAGGATTTATCATCCCAGTATAAGTCAATCCAGCGCCTGCTTTCTTGCACAATAATCTGAAAGAAATATCATTGATAGTGACCATAGGAGCAAGAAAAAATCTCGAGCTCGGCCTAAAACTTCCGATGTTATTTTCCATTTTTTCGAGTTTTATCTTTAACTTCTTTCATTCTCGACGCTATCAAGAAATAAACAAACATAAAAAATGCAAAGAACAAGAACAAGAACCTGAAAGACAACCACAACAAAAGCATACCTGCCAAAATCTTTGCGGCAATCAGGCTCGTTTCCGCAGCAGTATTATATGGCCCATAATATTTCAATTCCTCTTTTTTCCCAAGAACTCTAAAAAAATACGCCTCTGTCATCGGCTCAAGAATAGCGCAGGCAATTCCGCTCAAGACCAAAAGCCCTAGTAAAATATAGATAGATTCAAAAACAAAAAAGCAGATTATTCCGATAATCGCCAAAATTAAAAATGCTGTCTTAAACATTTTCCTAAATCCTAATTTTGGAGTTATCTTTGAAAATAAATATTCCAGAGCAATCAACGGAACACTAAAAGCAAATAAAAAATACCCGACTTCGATCGTTCCGAATCCACTCCTAATAATCAATATTGGGGTGTAGAGATATATTAATATAAACCAGAAGACAAGTCCTCCTCGTAGAATATAGGCCATGACTCTTTCTTTTTTCTTAAAAAAATTAAGAAAATTTCTAAACGGATTCTCTACTTTCTTAACAGTATTTCCATCGTCTATCTTAAAAATTTTAAACAATATAAGAGAGAAAAATACAAATACTGAAGCCAAAATAAAAACCAAAGGTATACCATACCAACTAGCAAGATAACCCGCAACTAGTGGCCCAATCAACCAGGCTAGATTCAAAAATGAATAGACAAATCCCTGATTTCTTGATATTTGTTTTCTGCTCGACCTATCTCGAACAATAAGACCAAAAACAGTTATTCTCAAGCTTAGTAAAAAAGACATAAAGCATGCTAAAAAAATGAAAAAATACAAATTTTTAGATATAGAAAATAAAAAATAAGCCATGCCAGTAAGAAAAAGCGCATACATGGCTAAGATAGATTTCCGATATTTCGCTACAATCGGGACAATCATAAAAAAAGAAAAAAAAGCAAGAATTGTAAAAAATGCAGATAAAAAACTGATAGTAGAAACCTTGCCGATTAATTGATTCATGTAAACAGCCCAGATACTCTCGATAAAAGCCGTTGCCATAGCGACGCTGAATAAGACTATTGTCAATTTCGCAATTCCGCTAAAACAGCGAATACCTCTTTCTTTAACAAAAATCACACTCATATTTTTAGCAAGTTTCCCATATTCTTAAATATTTTTATCTTTAAAAATCTTTAAAAAATTAGGTGATTATAGCATTTTAGCACCAAAAAATCTTAAATAATGGCTAAACTACGACGATAACAATGAAAAGAGTGTTGTCAGACATGTATTTCTTAGGCAGAAAGTGCATATTTTGTGACAAATATGGCCTTTACAAACTTAAAGATAAACGAGTTAAATGTAAACATTGCAAGAAATATTACTCTCTTAAAAAATTGAAAAGAGATTTACAGATACTTTATTATTTCTACTTAGAAATATCTGCCCGAAGGGCAGCAAATGAATTAAGTTTAGATTATGGAGTAATTCACAGAAAGTTTATGCATTTCAGAAAATGCATTTATAATTATTGTTTGCAGGAAGCAAAAAAATTAAATGGAGAGTTAGAACTTGATGAATCTTATTTTGGCGGAAAGAGAAAAGGAAACAGAGGCCGAGGAGCGAACAACAAGGCCACAGTCTTTGGAATCCTCGAGAGAAAAGGCCAAGTTCACACAGTTATTGTCCAAGATGTTTCTGCAGACACTTTAATGAATGAAATTAGAAACAAGACAAAGAAAGGTTCTGTGTTTTTTACAGATGGCTGGAGAAGTTATGCAAGTTTAGAGCAATATGGAAAACATAATATTATTGATCACGATAAAGAATTAGTCAATAATCATAATCACATTAACGGGATTGAGGGGTTCTGGAGTTTTGCTAAAGAAAGATTTCATAAGTATCATGGAATTAGTAAAACAAATTATCCGTTTTATGTAAAGGAAATGGAATTTAGATTCAATCATAGAAACGAAAATGTTTATAATCTGTTGATGGATATATGTATTGTAAGGAGGGTAGTTTAGTGCGGAATTGCACTAATCACCAAAAATTATT
>CAYHOV010000058.1:0-3218 GCA_964358615.1 Candidatus Woesearchaeota archaeon
TCGGAGTTAAAGATATTAAAGATGATTATATCATTACCTCTCAAGGAAAACGAGTTGCGATTTTAAAAGTTCAACCTATAAATTTCAGCATAAAACCCGAAAATGAAAAAGAAGCAATCATGTATTCATTTCAAAAATTTCTTAATTCCTTGGATTTTCCGACGCAGATACTAATGAACACCGAAAGCATAGACTTAGATGATTATCTAAAATCTCTTAAACAAAGAGCTGAGAAAAGTAAGTTCAAAGAGTTATTCGAAAAATATGAAGAACATCTAAAGAATGTAATAAAAAACGATAAGATTCTGAATAGGGTTTTTTATATCGTTATTCCAGAGCAGACAAATATAGAAATTCAAACAGAAATCTGCATAGATCGGCTTTCTGCCCTAAATCTTAAAGTCCAGAGAGTTAAGGATGTCGGCTTAAAACAGCTCCTTTTAGGCTATTTCTCAGGCTCAAACAGCGGGAAAGATCTAATTAAGGCATTATCTCCCAAGTACATAGAAAATAAGCAGGATTACCTTAAAATTAACGATAAATACCAAAGAATTATTTATGCATCTGGTTATCCGAGGAATGTTGAGGCAGGATTTCTGGATAAAATTGTAAGTTCTCTGGCAGATTTTAATCTAAGCCTGCACATTAAGCCCTATCCGATAGAAAGAATGTTAATCGACTTGAATAAAGAATTGCAAAAACAACAGGCAGATATTTTTTCTATGCAGAAAAAAGGAATTATTAGTCCTTCTTTAGATATTCAGCACAGAGATACTCGACAAACTTTAGAAGACCTGCAAAAAGGAAAAGATCGCTTGTTTAATGTTAGTCTTTACATAAATTGCAAGGCAGATTCGTTAAAAGAATTAGAAACACTTACTAAAAAAGTAGAATCAGAATTAAACAGTATAATGATTCTGCCAAAAATAGCAAGTTTTAGAATGCTTCAAGGATTCAAGGCAGTTGCTCCTTTAGGGATTGATAAATTAAATGCAAATAGAAATATTACCACAGAAGCTCTTTCTGCATTTTTTCCATTTACTAGCCAATTTTTGCAGGCAGACGAGACAGGAGTTTGGCTTGGAGTAAACAATAATAAAATTCCGATAATAAAAGACATTTTCAAACTGCCTAATCCTAATGGTTTGGTTTTAGCACAATCTGGCGGAGGAAAATCTTATTTCTGTAAGTTATTGATAACTCGTTATCTATTAAATGGAACAAAAGTAATGGTAATTGATCCTCAAGGCGAATATAAAAGCCTTGTAACGTATTTTGGAGGGCAGAGAATCGATCTTTCTAGAGATTCTAAGACAATGATTAACCCCTTGGATTTAATGGGACATGATTACGCTGAAAAGAGATTGGCTTTAATGGATCTTATGCACATTATGCTTGGAAAACTATCTGATCCGCAAAAATCTTTTATTGATAAGGCGATTTCAGAGGCTTATAGAAAGAAAGGAATAAATGATGATCCTTCGACATGGGCAAATAAACCGCCGATACTGGAAGATGTTCTTAATGCTTTGAGGAGCATAGAAAAAAGAGCAATACAGTTAGAAAAAACAACTATACGAAGTCTTGTGAATCGGCTTGAAATGTATGTAACTGGCGTTTTCAAATTTATGAACACGCATACAAATATTAATTTCAATAATCGTTTTGTTTGCTTTGATATCGGCAATCTCCCAAAGCAGGTAAAACCTGCGATAATGTTTATTGTATTAGATTATATCTATATGAAAATGAAATCAGATTTATCTAGAAAAATTCTTCTTATTGATGAATCTTGGTCTTTGCTTTCTAGAGCAGAAGATGCCGGCTATATTTTTGAAATAGTAAAGACTTGCAGAAAATTTAATATGGGTCTTCTTATGATTAATCAAGAAGTTGAGGGATTATTTAGTTCTCCTGCTGGGAAGTCAGTTCTTGCTAACTCTGCTTATACTTTGCTTATGAGACAGAAACCAGCAGTGATAGATCAGATCTGCAATACATTTAATTTAAGTCCATCAGAAAGACAGCATTTGCTTACTTGTTCAATTGGAGAAGGTTTGCTCATTATGGAAGATGATCACAGCAAGATAAAAATTATAGCTTCTGAAGAAGAGCATAAAATAATTACAACAAATGCAGACGAATTAAATAAAGAAGATAAAAAAGCAAATATTTCAGTTAAGATAAAAGGAAGAGATGTAAAAATAAAAGTAGATTCATCAAGAGGAATTTTCAAATACAATAGCCTTAATGCAGATGAAAGAAAATATCTGATAGATTGTGGCTATAAAATTTCAAAACATAAAAGCATGATATCAAAGAAATATGAAACATATATGCTTAGACCAAGATTTAATGAAGGAGCTAATCATTTTTTTGTGATTCATGACATAAAATCTTTCTTAGAAAAGAAAGAAATTAACGTTGAAACGTTCATAACAAAAAAACCAGATCTAGTTTTCAATATAAAAGATAAGACTTATGCTATTGAAGTTGAGAGTGGAAAGAAGATTGAGAAAGACAAGAAACAAATCATAAACAAGGTAAAGGAATTGAATGAAAATTATAAAAATTGGTTTTTTGTTGTATTAAATACTGCAAGTGTAAGCAAATATAGAGAATTTGGAGAAGTTATTGATGTTAGATATCTCAAACAAAAACTTTCCAAGCTCGTCGGGTAATTTAGAGCATCCAAGCCGGCAGGGACAGTATATGGGGGGATGCTGTTGGAGATTTAGTATTCAAGAGACAAATTTAAATAAAGGGCTGTGTTGAGCCAAATATGAAAAAGAAAAATATGATTATATTAACCTTGTTCAGTGCAATATTTATAATGATTAGTGCTTTTTTTGGAAACATTGAACAAAATTGTCTTTCAGATGTTGAAAATATGACTAACAACAAAATAGATTTATCTTTTGAATTGATTGAAACAACCAATATCTTAAGCTTGATACATACTGCATTATTGATAAAAAATGAGTCAAAAATATATCAACCAAAAAATTCAGAGATAGCAATATCTCCAAATTCAAATTTCAGCAATCTGACCCATTTCTACTTTAATGATATCTCTCAATTAAGGAGAGAAAATTTAGAACTAAATGAAAAAATCATTGAAAAAAAGCACGAGTGTAGCATACTTTCTTTTAAAAAAGATATTTGTTTATATCTCGCACTTATAATAAATATAGTAATAATAATTTTAAGTTATAATC
>CAYHOV010000059.1:0-2875 GCA_964358615.1 Candidatus Woesearchaeota archaeon
TGCTAATTCCCAGATTCTCGCTCGCATCCATTATCTCTATGCCACAAATAAAATTGCTATGGTCTACATCTAGAATAAAATCTCCAATATCTAAAGAAGCTTTTACTTTCTCGCCGTCAGATATAAAAAATATATCATTATCCGCGTCGTAATCTATTGTTTTAATTTGTTTTGCCATTTTCTATCAGCATTCCAAGCGCTTATTACTTTTAAACCTTTTGAGAGATTAATCTCGATTATCAAAACTAAGGAATATTTTCCGCTCATCTTAAACCATAACTTGAATCTATCTTTATCTTTTCCTTGTTCAACTCTTTCCAACCTATTTATTTGAGATAAAAAACTTCTGATCATACTCTCATTTATCGGCCTCTCTCTGCTTCGCTTGTAAAAATGAGAATCAAATATTATATCATCTCGATTCAATCTTTCAAGAAATTCCCAAACCTCTTTTAGTTCCATATTATCTTTAATTAATTTTTATTTAATTCAATCAAACAAAAATCCTCACATCTCCTCAACTTCTTTTATTCCCAATAGATTCAAACTTTTCTTCATCACAATCTTAAAGGCCTCAACTAATTTTAATCTAAATCCCTCTTCCTTGCTTCCAATGACTGGACAAGAATGATAAAACTCGTTGAATGATTGCGCAAGTTCATAAGTATATTCAGCGACAATATGTGGTGCATAGTTCTTCGCAGCACTCTCCACAATATTTGGGAACTCGCCCAAACTTTTTAATAATTTTATTTCGCTATCTTTCAGATCAACAATCTTCATATTTCTTTTTTTCTTTCCAGCTTTTCTCAACACAGAAGAAGCACGAGCATAGGTATATAGGATATACGGCCCAGATTTTCCTTCAAATGATAGGGCCTGTTTCCAATCAAAAATAACATCATGGATCCTATCCTGCTGCAAATCTGTGAAGATAATTCCACTAAGAGCTACTGCTCGCGCAACTTTTTCCCTATTCTTCAATTTTGGATTTTTTTCTTCGATGATTGTCAATATTTCTCCCTCTGCCCGCCTCAGCAATTCCTCAAATAATATGACTTTTCCTTTTCTAGTGGACATTTCCTCATCCTTGAATTTCATCAAACCAAATTTGATATGTATCAATTTATTTTTATCGATTCCTAATTTTTCAGCAACAGCAAAAACCTGTTCCAGATGTAAAGATTGTCTAAGATCTACAACATATAATATTTTATCTGGATTTTTTCTAAATCTATCAAAAATCGCAGCTAAATCCCTCGTCGCATAAGTAGAGGCCTCATCAGATTTTTTTATGATGCATGGCGGCTGATTTTCCGCAATCTTCACAACCCGAGCACCCTCGCTATCTTCTAAAATTCCCTCAAAAGCCAACTTCTTGACAACCTCGTCAATCTTATCTCTATAAAAACTTTCACTCCGAATCTCATCAAAACCAATATCTAAAATTTTATAGACTCTTTCAAATTCTTTTATCGAGATATCCAAGAATTTCTTCCATAACTTCAAGTTCTTTTTATCCCCATCTTCAAGTTTCTTGAACTCACTTCTTGCTTTTTCTTCAAACTCTCTCTTATGCATTTCACTTTTGTCACACTCGTCATGGAATTTTACATACAACATATTCAGATACTCTATGCTCTTCAATTTCTTTGCGTCCCCCCATTCATTAAAAGCCACAATCAATTTTCCGAACTGAGTTCCCCAATCACCAAGATAATTTGTGCTAAATACTTTATTTCCTGCAAGTTCAAGAATATTATATAATGCGTGGCCAATCAACGTCGACCTCAAGTTATGTATTCCAAAATGTTTTGCAACATTCGGCGCAGAATAATCAATCATAATCAGTATACTTTGCTTTCCTTTTCCAAAATCCTTTTCAAAGACTTTTTTCAAGACAGACTCGGCAATAATTTTCTTATCAATAAAAAAATTGACATAGCCTGCCTTAGAGCTCAATCCACTGATTTCCTTCGGCAATCCTGTTTTTCTAATACTCTCCACCAGCGATTCAGCGATCATCAAAGGACTTTTTTTCTCTATCTTCGCAAGCGAAAAACATGGGAAAGCATAATCTCCAAGTTCACTATTTGGAGGGATTTCAACAAAATTTTCAATCTCATCTGTTTTCAATTTCCCCTTCAGCTCTTTTTCCAAAACCATTACAACAATCTCTTTCATATTATCAACACAAAAATATAGTTTATTAATTTGTCGATAAGGTGAAAAAACAAACATTTTTATACATACTCTCCTTAATAAGAACATAAAGGAGGTTGATGGAAATGGAAAAAAGCGCAATTGATTGGATTGCTGGAATTCTTGTGATTATTGGAGCAATAAACTGGGGATTATATGGAACTATAAAAACAGATCTAGTTGCTTCACTATTAGGAACAACAATGCTAGCAAAAATAGCATATATACTCGTAGGCGTATCTGGCCTCTGGGTAGCATATAAGATGTTCACAATGTCTAAATAAAAATCTTTTGGCATTAAATTTTTTATTTTATTTTTTTATTAGAAAGAAAATATGGTTATTATTTTAAAATAGTAACAAAAGAAAGTTTTAAAAATACTCAATTTATTAGATATCTATGTTACCACCAAAATTACCAAGATGGGATAGACGACATAAATTCGGAAGACCTATGTTAGACATAGATAAAAGAAGATTCTCTGCAAGAATCCTTACAAAACCAGAAGGATTAGTAAAAGAGGTTCAAGAATTATTTGAAGGCTGGTTAAATGAAAAACCCGAAGAAAATGCTCGATATAAAGTAGCATTTGCTGTTCCAGAATTAACTGCAAATGCTGTGACATCCTCCCTGCCCTAAAGGTTTGACGCTGATGCGTCAAATCCTCGCTTCG
>CAYHOV010000060.1:0-2551 GCA_964358615.1 Candidatus Woesearchaeota archaeon
AGTCGGTTTTGAAAGACGTTTGTCTTTGAGGAAAGACTGTTGGCCTTGAGAGTTGGATAGTTGTTTTGAATAGGACAGTTGGCGTGAATAGGACGGTTGGCCTTGAGAGTTGAACAGTTGGCCTTGAGAAGACGGTTGGCCTAAACTTTTTAGCCAGAAGCGTATTGATCCAGCATTCGCTCTTGGCCTAGAAGATGAGCTGTATCATTTAATGTGATGAGATGCCAGCCACGTTTTGTGTACTTGAGTCTTGTTATCGATGTATTATCTAAATTTATTTTATAGGTCTGTTTAGGAGAGGATCGCATTATTCCTCGGAATAAACATTTTATGGCCATGCCGTGGGAGAAGACTGCTACATTTGCTTGTTGAGGATATTTTGATACGATGGTTTGATTTATCCAGGCCAACATTCTTTTTTCAACAGCTCTTTGTGATTCTCCGCCAGGAGGAGCAAATCTCCAATTGTTGCTGTTTATTTTATCTATCATTTCAGGAGTATAGACTTCAACTCTTGGTCTTCCTTCCCATTTTCCCATGTCCATCTCTAAAATTTCCGGGGTTGCGACAACATCATCGAGAGAAAAACCTGCTCGTTTTCCAACTCTTTCTGCAGTCTCTAGTGCTCTTTTTGCTGTGGAAGAATAGACTTCATCAAAAACAACCCCAAATTTTTTGAATCTTTTTCCTAGAAGATCGGCTTGATATCTTCCTCTTTCTGAAAGTGGAGTATCATTGTCTCTACCGCCGACTAGGTCTTTTTGCTTGTTAGCTTCGCTTTCACCGTGTCTTATCAGATATAGATCCATAACATCATTTTGAGGCATGTTATTTTTGAAATTGGAGAGTATTTATGTATTTCTGTGATTTTCTGCTATTTTAAATTTCTTTTATTTTTTCAACAAAACCATTTAAAAAGTTGAAAATAATCTAATAATTATATACGCCTATCTTTACTTTGTAAGGGATAGGCATTATTCTATTATGAAGATTCTTGTTGCTGATGCAAATTATATGAAACTCGAACATGAGTAAATGAAAAATTCCTTGATGTCTGGAGTGCAGTTGTTATTAATGGCTGGTAAGCTTAACAATTTTTCGGGAAAAGTTGAACAAGCCGAGAAAATATTTTTATTATTAATTATCGATGAATTTTTGAACTTCTGAAAGATTTATTAAAGGATTTTCTTTATAATTATAGAATCATCGAGGTGAAAAATGTCAAGATTTTTTGAGCGAGGAGAGTTGAAATTATTGTGGCCGTTTTATTTGGAAGCTTCGGTCGGGACAATGTTATTTATTCTTAGTCCGTTTTTGATATTATATTTTTTATCAATTGGTTTGGGAATGGGTCAGATAGGTATTCTCATGGCCATTTGGCCTTTGGCGTCGCTGATTTTTGAGATTCCTACTGGCGCTGTGGCAGATCTCTATGGAAGAAAATTTTCAGTTATTCTTGGTTGGGGTGTGCAGGGAATACTTTTGTTCATCATACTTTTATCGACGAATTTTATGTATCTGGTTTTGTTGATGTTCTTGATAGGAATCAGCCAGACGTTTGTCTCTGGCGCCTATGATGCCTGGGTGGTGGACTTGTTGAAAAAAAGAGGAAAGAGAAAATTATTGCCGAATTATTTTACAAAAAGAACTGTTTTTATAAATCTTGGATGTATTTTTTCAGGTATTATCGGCGCTTTTTTAGTCGGACATTTTGGTGTTCCTATTATCTGGGCGGTTTCTGGTTTGGGATTGATAATCTCGGTTTTGTTTTTGTTTTTTGCCGACGAGGAATTTGTGAAACATGAAGTTGATGTAAGCGGCTCGTTTTCTAGTTTGATCAAGCAGGTGAAAAAATCTGTAAAATATAGCTATCGGCATCATATTCTTTTTTATCTTCTGTTGATAACTTTTCTTTTAGTCATCTTCGGCAATCTTTTCTCGAGCATGACTTGGACTCCGCTTTTGAAAGAATATAATTTTCCAGACTATGCATTTGGCTATCTTTGGAGTGCGACAGCGATAATCGGACTTTTCTCGCCGATGATTGCTTCCAAACTTATGAAAGGCAGAAAGAAAAGAGGATTGTTGATTGGCGCTTTAATTTTATTATTTTTATTATCTTGTCTGATATTATTTGCAAATAGTGTTGTTCTGATCATCTTGGTTTTGATGTTATTCTACGGTGTGCTGGATTTCTATAATCCCATATTCAATGTTTTTTTCCATAGACATACTCCTACAAAGATGAGAGCGACGATAGGAGCGATAAATAGCGTCACAATGTCAATTGCAGCGTTGATCGCACTTCCGACTGCTGGATTTTTGGCGGAGTACGTTGGGCCGAGCTATACAATCTTTATCGCAGGATTTTTTGCATTGATCGCAGCGATCCTGTATTTGAGGATGAGGGAATAGATATCTAGAAAAATATTTGCAGGATTATCTGAAAATCAAATTAGATCTTCGTCTGGAATATCATCGTTGTTGGCTGGCTTTTTTTCAGGGATCTTGCTTGGTTGAGCATTAGTTGGTTTGTTTTCTAATTTTACAT
>CAYHOV010000061.1:0-1929 GCA_964358615.1 Candidatus Woesearchaeota archaeon
GAATTTGAATCAGAGCCAACTTCGATTAAATCTTTCAAATCAAGGATTTTAACAGTCATTCTTTTTTCAGCATTTATATCTTTGCCGCTGTTTCTAATATTATATGTAAAAGTATATGTTCCTCTAGTAGTCAACTGCTTTGTAGGATAGACAGAAACTACTACATTATTTGAAGTAGAATTTATTCTAAACGGTTCAGCAGGTAAAAGTTTTACATCAGTCAATGTATAAAGAGTATATTCATCATCAGGCACTCCTGTTATCGATAATGTTGTCTTTGCAGGGATGTTCAGGTCATGGACAATTATGCTGCTCGTTGCGCTCTCTGCAATATCTAACGCAGAAACACAAAATAAACTGATTAGCAGAATTACAAAAATTGATAAGGACCTCATTTTTTTCATACTTATGCGACATCATCTGCTTTTATAAACTTTTTTGTTTTGAATTAATATCTCGACGATAATATTATTTTTTTCCTTCCAGTGCTAAGAATGCTTTTGTATCCTCAAAAAAACTATTTGCTTTTAAAAACAGTCTGTCTTCATATTCATCGATGGTAGTCTTGATGATATATTTGTCATAGATTCCTCTCAGGAATTTATTTGTAGGACTTTTTTCCCAAGTCTCTTCATAATCTCTTTCCAAGATTCCGTCTACTGTTAATTTCAGTTCTCCTTTATTTGTCTTGACTTTTTTTCCGTCTACTTCCACTTCAGCATCATTAAGTCCTAGGATATGCCATTTTACTTTTATTTTCTGTTTAAAATAATCAGAAATCTTTTTCCAGGCCTCCCATTCTATCACTATCTCCTTTCCAGCAGCATTTAATTTCTCCTGATACAATTTTTCTGTGACATTATATTGTTCTTCCCTAAACCACCAAAAACAGAATGCATAGAGCTCTGAAAAATTAAAAAATCCCTTATGCTTTAATACTTGGCTGAATACTGTTGATTGTTCTGGCATTTTTTGTCCTCTTTTGTTTATTATCTTAGAGATGATGGATATTTAAATGTTTTTCTTGGGAGACTTAGAGAGAAATTGATACTATACACTCTAACACAACAATCCTTAAAAAGAAAATTACAATTTCTAAATAATGGCAGACAAACCAGTTTATGTTTTACCCGAAGACGCGCAAAGAATGATTGGCCGAGACGCGCAACGGAACAATATTCTTGCTGCCCGAATCCTAGCCGAGACAGTGAAGACGACGCTCGGCCCAAAAGGAATGGACAAGATGCTGGTCGATTCAAGCGGAGGCATAATAGTCACCAACGACGGAGTTACCATATTGGAAGAGATGGACATTGAGCACCCCGCTGCAAAGATGATTGTTGAGATCGCAAAGACACAGGAAAAAGAAGTCGGCGATGGAACTACGACTGCGGTAATGCTCGCTGGAAAATTTTTAGAAAATGCTGAAAAATTGTTAGATCAAAAAATTCATCCAGCAGTTATTTGTCGAGGCTACCGTCTAGCAGCAGAAAAAGCTCAAGAAATATTAAACGAACTAGCAGTCGAGATTTCGACAGAAGACGAATTAATAAAAATTGCCCAGACAGCGATGACTGGCAAGGGTGCAGAGTACACAAAAGAAAAATTTAGCGAGATGATTGTAGAAGCAATAAAACTTATTTCTGAAAATGGAAGAGCAGATATTACCAATATAAAAATAGAAAAACAAAAAGGCCAATCAGTCCAAGATACAGAACTGATTCACGGAATAGTATTGGATAAAGAACGAGTCTCTTCAGAAATGCCTACTCGGGTTGAAAATGCCCGGATTGCTTTGGTTGATTCTGCATTAGAGATGAAAAGTTTAGAAACTGAAACAAGAATTTCAATCTCAACACCAGACCAATTTAAAAGTTTTCTAAATCAAGAAGAAGAGTTTTTGCATTCGATGGTCGCAAAGATCCAAGA
>CAYHOV010000062.1:0-1874 GCA_964358615.1 Candidatus Woesearchaeota archaeon
TTTTGATTTTTCTAAGTTAATTTAGAGGGTAGGACATATGTCCGTTGGGCGCACAGTTATTTTATTTTTGACTCTATTGAAGATAATTTAATATTTTCTACTATAAAGTGATAACAAAAGGAAAGATTTAAATAGCAGGTTTTCATTGATAGAATATGGACGAAATCAGTCAAACCACAAGAAAAGGAGACATTTTCCTAGCCGTAGGCGTGGCGTTTGTGATGATTATATTAGCAATAGTCATAAGTTTCAGTTTAAAGTTTACAAGAGAAGAAAACCTTCTTTTTTTCTGGATCTTTACAATTTTGTATGCAATATTTGCATTAGTACTTTTAGGAAGCAGATCAAATAATACTCGAGAAATAGAAAAACGAGTGTATATCGATAGACCGGTTGTAAAGGAAGTAACAAAACCTATCTATATTGACAGACCTGTGATAAAAGAAGTTGAAAAAAAAGTAATACAAAGAGTAGAAGTCCCTGTAATCAGAGAGAGAAAAGTCTACTTAAGAGAAACAAGAAAAAAATTGAATATCCCAAAATTTAACTTTATCGGCTCGAATGAAACAAAAAGATTTCATACTAGATTCTGCAGACTTGGAAAATTAATAAAAAAGAAAAATAAAGTTCATAGTAACTCGGCAAATTTCTTCAGAAAAAAACACTATAAAGCATGCAAGGCATGCATCTTGAAAAGCAAGAAAATCTAAAAAAGTTTAAAAAATAATTTCCAATAATCATTAGGAGGGATTGGTAGAGAATCGCCTTAGAATTCTGTAATAAAATGAAACCACTAAAATACGTAATAGCAGCAATAGCAACAATCTCTCTTAGCGGAGTCTTTGGATTAGGTTATTTTTGCGGTCTAGAAAAAGGAAAGGCCATTGAACGAGATAAATGGAATTGCGTTGATTCTCCGAGGGTTAGAATGGAAACATATACTCTTTCAGAATTTGCTAGAGATGATGTTTACAAAGAAATGTCACGAAGACTTACGCCCTCAGATTCAATATTAGCAGAAATGGATGTAAATGGAGATAGAATTATTCATCCGTTCGAACATCATGATTGGAGACTGAAAAATCATTTGATCGGAAACTAATCCTTGGTTTGATGAATCTAAAAAGAGTATTCTTAAATAAATAGAATAATATAATATTTAATACCTAGAGTAGTTTCGACGAGAGCATTCGTTAGAACTTACAGCCTCTTCCAATTCCACACCCTAAAAATGAGTATCGAGGCCAAACTTATATAGTTTTATCCAAAATCGGATCGTATCTCTTGAAAAAAGTCTTGCCTTTTGACGAAACTTGCAGAGTATAAATCGGATAGTAGAATACGGTTATATTAATCAGATTATTTTTAATCGATAGAACATGTTTTTCAGTCTCATCGACTAGATGAAATTTTTCTTCGGTTTTTAATCTTTCTCGATAATCTTTTTTCTTCAGGTTTTCCAAATAGGCCTTGGACTCTCGGATCTGCCGATTTATTGTATCTATATCTCGGTGATAGTAGGTGTGTTTTAGCTTACTTGCAAAAAGTTTTATTTTTTTAACACAGCGGTCGAGTTCTTCGTCTTTTTCTTTAATCTGTTTGAAATAGTGGCTCCTAACTCGAGAGAGCTCTCGATCAAGTTTTTCTTTTAATCGGAGTTTAATCGGATTGGTCTGAGACTTTTCGGAATTTTTGAGAAAAACTTGGGCTATTTGATAGGATTTTGTTAAATCTATAGACGGAACCTCATCTTTATGGCCATTCTGAATCTTGAACTTTTCAAGATCTAAATTTAAAATTTCTTTATCTTTTACCAGGATATTATTTGTAGATTGTTTTTTTTCATTGAGATATTGATAGGTAGACAAAAAATA
>CAYHOV010000063.1:0-1570 GCA_964358615.1 Candidatus Woesearchaeota archaeon
ACAATAAATATCCTGACAGCTTGTCTTCACGACATGGGCGGAAAAGTCTATGCAATGAATATCCAAGATTCTGAAAGATTTATTTCTCCAAATTTAGAACCAGAAAAACTCGAGTTCACGGTAGAAAATATAAATAAGACCCTTGGCCTCGAACTTTCTGAAAAAGAGATTGTCAAGTTGCTTGAAAAAATGGGCATCGGCCTAGAAAAACAAAAAGATAAAATCTATGCTCTTGTTCCTGCCTATCGGGCAGACATGTTGCACTGGATAGATATTGCCGAAGAAGTAGCCATCGCCTATGGCTATAATAATTTCAAGCCAGAAATACCTGCGATCTCGACAATAGCTCAGGAAGAAAAATCAAGCATCATAAAAAGAACAATCGCAAATATCCTATCAGGCCTCGGACTACTAGAGACTTCTTCATTCCATTTAGCAGTGAAAGAAGATATTAAAAAAATACACACAGATTTCAAAAATTTTATCGAGGTTCTCGACTCAAAAACCGAATACAATGTTCTGCGTCCTGATTTATTTTCAAATCTCATCAAGATCCTCTCGGAAAATTCAGATTCATCCTATCCGCAGAAAATATTCGAACTAGGCCGAGTCTTTTCAAATTCAAAAGATTCAGAAACAGGAATTTTAGAAAACGAACACCTAGGGATAATTTTATCTGACGAAAACATACGCTACACAGAAATAAAACAAGTCCTAGATTATCTTTTTAAGATGCTCGATCTCAAGTATCAGCTTCAAGATTGTGAAAATTCAAATTTTATTCCAGGCCGCGTAGCAAAAATTCTTACAAATATAAACGGCAAAGAAAAAGAGATTGGCCACATCGGAGAAATAGCTCCTCGGATTTTGAAGAACTTCAAGCTTAAGATGCCTGCTTCTGCACTTGAACTTGACCTAAGTTTTTTAATATCATGAAAACCCTTTCGTGTACCGCACCTTAAAAACTTCAAATCTTATTTGAAGGGTTAGAAAATTTATTTTCTAAAGGTGTGGTTTGTTCGTTGGGTTTTTGTGAGACAGAAAACAAAATAGTCTAAAATAAACTGCAGATTAAAATCTGCAGTTTTGTTTTCTGTATAATCTATTAAAATATATCAGCAATTTTTTCAAGCTTACCTATGACTGCTGAAAAAGAAGTTTCTCCTGAAACAGTTTTTCTGCCGCACCATAATTTTCCTTTTTTATCAAATGAATAAGTATAATTCTTTCCGTCATGGCTCAAGGAAAACTCAAGTCTTTCTCCATTAAATGTTCCGCTGACCGGCATATCAAGACCTTTATTTTCTTTGATGAGTACTACTTCTCCATTAAATGTTTTATCGGGATGAACTCTAAAAAAACCAGCATATAGAAAAGAATCACCGTCTATTTCGATTACATAAATCCCAGAATTATTATTTACTGAATTGTGTTCCATTTTTATAAAAATCCTAGTAAAAATTAACCACTAACCCTAGTTACACATCTGACCGCAACTTTTGCAAGCCCATTATCCCGTGTTCCTGTCCAGAATCTTTCAGAAACATTATTATCTTCAGAAGCTGGTTCT